>DATMXT010000186.1:0-11790 GCA_035561375.1 Terriglobales bacterium
CATGTATGATTGAAGGAGTGTAATTTACACATGAGGAGGAAATGTCATGAAAAAGACCCGTATTCCTGCACTGGTGACGGCGCTTTGCATGGCGCTTGGGCTTATGGCCGGCGCAGCGAGCTACACCGTCCAGCCCGGAGACGTGCTCTGGAAGATTGCCGAGGAGCTTGGCACCGACTACCGGACACTGGCCGAGTACAACGGCATCGCAAACCCCAACCTGATTTTCCCGGGGCAGGTTATCAAGTGGGGCGAAGCGGCCGGGCCCGAAGCGCCGGCCGCCGAGCCTGAGACCCCGGCCGTGACCCCGGCGGCCGACGTCAAGACCTTTATCGGAACGGCCACAGGTTTTGGCGGCGCCGTCACCGTGACGCTGACCTACACCGACGGCCTGCTGACCGGCTGCACCGCGCAGGGCGCGTCCGAGACGGCCGGCATCGGCTCCAGAGCCGTCGACGCGCTGCCCGCCGCCATTCTCGCGGCGGGGTCTGCCGATGTCGACGGCGTGGCCGGCGCCACCGTCAGCTCCAATGCCGTCAAAAAGGCCGCGGCCGCGGCGATGGCGCTTGCGGCCGGTGAGGCCCCCGAAGCTCCGTCGGCCGACAAGACCGTCGAGGCCGACCTGCTGATCATCGGCGCCGGCGGCGCCGGACTGACGGCCGCAAACGCCGCGCTGGGGCAGGGCGTCAAAAATGTCGTCGTCCTCGAAAAGCTGGCGGTGGCCGGCGGCGCGTCGGCAGTGGCCGGAGGGCTGGTCGGCGGCGGCTCCAAGCTGCAGGCCGAGCTCGGCATGACCGGAGACTCGGCCGACCTCATCTACAGCGACATCATGACGGGCGGCCTCAACACCAACAACCCCGGGTTGGTTCGGCTCTTTGCCGAAAATCAGGGGGCGACGCTTGACTGGCTCATCGACGTCATCGGCGCGCCCATCCACAACCGCTACCCCACCGACTTTCCGGAGCACACGGTGCAGCGGTTCTTCATCGCGGACGGCGGCAGCGCCTCCATCATCACGGCGCTGGCCGACAAATTTGTGGCTGACGGCGGCACGATTCTCTATGAGACCCGCGCCACCGGGCTGACGACGGCGGACGGCGCCGTCACCGGCTGCCTGGCCATGGCGGCCGACGGCTCCACCGTGACGGTCACCGCCAAAAAGACCATGCTCGCCACCGGCGGCTTTGGCAACAACCCCGACATGCTGGTGGGCGACACCGCAAAGGCCGTCTTCTACGGCGTGGCCTCCTCGACCGGCGACGGCCACAAGATGGCCGAGGCCGTCGGCGCCAACATGGTCATGATGGAGTACGCCAAGTTCTATCCGCAGGGCGTCTCGCTGCCCGGCACCAACGCCGGCAAGGCCATGCCGCTGAGCGCCATGCCGGCCACGACCGGCGCCGGCGCCATTTACGTCAACCTTGAGGGCGAGCGGATCTGCGACGAGAACCTCGACTTTGTCTCCATCAAGAACGCCACCAAGAAGCAGACCGACACCATCATGTTCATCGTCATGGACCAGGCGGCCTACGACATCTGGAGCAAGGCCGCCAACGACTCCTCCTCGGCGGCCGGCCGCATCACCTATGCCGAGCAGGAGACCTACTTTGCAGCCGCGAAGGGCGGCAAACCGCTGTTTGGCCGCGGCACCATGGCCGAGGCCGCCGAAAAGGTCGGCATCGACGCGGCGGGGCTGGCCAAGACCGTCGACGCCTGGAACGCCATGGTGACGGCCGGAAAGGACACCGAATTCGGCCGCGAGGAGCTGTTCGCCCTCGACACCGGCGCCACCTGCTATATCGTCGAGCAGCGGCTGCGCTTTGCCACGACGCTGGGCGGCGTGGATGTCACGACCAATATGGAGGTCAAGGACACGGCCGGCGCGGTCATTCCCAACCTCTTTGCGGCCGGCGAGATCGTCGGCGGAGCCAACGGCGTCGAAGCCATGCCCGGCTGTATGTTCGGCTGGGCCGCCACCTCCGGCCGCCTCGCGGGCGAATACATCGGCGCGCTGCTGACGAAATAACAAACCCGGAGAAAGCCGTCCTTTTCTTGGCCGGCACAGTCTGGAAGATACACGCCGGCCGGTTTGAAACCTTCCGGAAAAATTTACGGCTGACGAAAAATACACATAAAAAGCGCCTTCGCAGCGATGCGAAGGCGCTTTTATCAATGGGCGAATTATTTGTTCAGGATGGCGACAAGGTCCTGCTCAGGCGTAGAAATGGGGTGCAGGTCAAACTTCTCCACAAGGGCTTTGAGCACGGCGGGGCTGAAGAAAGCCGGAAGGCTGGGCCCGATATAGATGTTCTTAATGCCTAAGGACAGCAGCGTCAGCAGGATGCAGACGGCCTTTTGCTCGTACCAGGAGAGCACGAGGGTCAGCGGCAGGTCGTTGACGCCGCACTCGAAAGCGCCGGCCAGGGCGACCGCGACCTGAATGGCGCCGTAGGCGTCGTTGCACTGGCCCATGTCGAGAATGCGGGGGAAGGGCCCGATGGAGCCGATGTCGAGGTCGTTGATGCGGTACTTGCCGCAGGCTAAGGTCAGCACGACGGTGTCGTGCGGGGCCTGCTTGACAAACTCGGTGTAGTAGTTGCGGCCAGGTCTCGCGCCGTCGCAGCCGCCGACGAGGAAGAAGTGCTTGATGGCGCCGGCCTTGACGGCGTCGATGATGGTGCCGGCATTGTCGAGCACGGTCTGGCGGCCAAAGCCGGTCGTGACGGTCGTACCGCCGTTGACGCCGGTCATCGGATGGTCCTCGGGGTAGCCGCCAAGCTGAAGGGCCTGCTCAATGAGGGCCGAGAAGTCCTTATGGCCGCCCTTCTCCGCCGGAATATAGCTCATTTCGGGGTAGCGGACGACCGAAGTCGTGTAAATGCGGTCGGAATAGCTCGGGCGCACCGGCATGATGCAGTTGGTCGTGAAGAGGACCGGGGCCGGAATGTCCTCAAATTCCTTTTGCTGGTTTTGCCAGGCCGTGCCGAAATTGCCCTTGAGGTGGGGATACTTCTTGAGCTCGGGGTAGCCGTGGGCCGGCAGCATCTCGCCGTGGGTGTAAATGTTGACGCCTTTCCCGGCCGACTGCTCGAGCAGCATTTTGAGGTCGTACAGGTCGTGGCCGGTCACGACGATAAAGGGCCCTTTTTCGATTAAAAGCGGCACGACGGTCGGCACCGGATTGCCGTAGGCCTCGGTATTGGCCGCGTCGAGCATGGCCATGCACTTTAAGTTGACGCCGCCAAACTCCATGAGAAGCGACAGCCACTCCTCCACCGAGTGCTCATCGGCCAGGGCCGACATGCCCTTGACAAACCACGCGTCGACCTCGGGGTCGCGCTTGCCCAAAACTCTGGCGTGGTGGGCATAGGCGGCCATGCCGCGCATGCCGAACAGCAGCGTTGAGCGCAGCGAGATGAGGTCGGCGTCCCCGTGGAAAAGCTCCTCGGTTGACACCGGCAGGGCGCCGCCCACGGCCTCTCTGGCCGTGCGCACTTTGGCGGCGTAAGACGCGACGCTGCCCTCGTCGAAGTTGACGTTTGTGATGGTGACAAAGAGGCCGTCCACAATCAGGTCGACATGCTCCTTCCGGCCGTCGCTCGCCCCCGCAAGGCCTACCATTTCACAGGTCAGGACGTCCTGCTCATGGGCCACGTTCGGCTTTTTGCCGCAGACCCCCGACACGGTGCAGCCCGTTCCTCTCGCGGTCTGTTCACACTGGAAACAAAACATTTCGCTCATGACAAAATACCTCCATCGTTCATGATCGTGATTTCGCTGTGACTTTCTTTTTTGCCGTTTGACGCCGCGGTTTCTCTTCTTTTGAGTATGTGTCTTACGGGGCTATATATGAATGGGCGATGCCTGCGACGGCGCCGCACCTCCCATCAGGCGTTGTCGAGAATTTCGCCGGTCGCCGTCAGGGTGACCACCCGCCACGGAATCATTTTGCCGCTGTTTTTCAGAGCCGTCACGACCGCGTGTTCAAGGCCGCCGCAGCAGGGCACCTCCATGCGCACGACTGTCACTGAGCGGACGTCGTTTTCCCGCAGGATGGCGGTCAGCTTTTCGCTGTAATCGACCGAGTCGAGCTTTGGGCAGCCGATGACGGTCACTTTGTTTTTCATGAACTCTCTGTGAAAATCGCCGTAGGCGTAGGCGGCGCAGTCGGCCGAAATGAGCAGGTTCGCGCCGTCGAAGTAAGGGGCGTTAATGGGCAGGAGCTTAATCTGCACCGGCCATTGCATCAGCATGCTCTGGGGCGCTGCGCAGACGGTCGGGACAGGCGCTTCCTCTCTTTGAAGGGAACGGGACTGGGAACCGGGACATCCGCAGGCCAGCGGCTCCTCTCTTTGAAGGACTTTTGCCTTTGAGCCGGGGCATCCGCCTGAATGCGCGGCGCTGTGCCCGGCCTCCATGCGGGCCCTGACCGCCGCCTCGTCGTAAGCCGCGGCCTCCCGCTGCTCAAAGGTGATGGCGCCGGTGGGACAGACCGGCAGACAGGCGCCCAGCCCGTCGCAGTAGTCGTCCCGCAGCAGTTTTGCCTTGCCGTTTACCATGCCGATGGCGCCCTCGTGGCACGCATTTGCGCAAAGTCCGCAACCGTTGCACGTTTCTTCATCTATCTTGACAATATTTCTAACCATTGATAACACCTCTTTCTATTGACTTGTTGTCTGCATCATACTATACTTTACCCGTGAGGTCTGTTGTATTTGCAACATGGAGGAAAAAATTTTGGCGATTGATGCGATGTATAAAGAGATTGTCAGAGAATGCCCGCTTTTCACGGGCATTGAAGACAGGGAGCTCGAACAGCTGCTGGGCTGCCTTGGCGTAAAATACGTGAGCTATCAAAAGGATGAGTTCATTTTCCGCACGGACGAGAAGGCGCTCTTTGTCGGCGTCGTGCTGTCGGGGGCCGCCAACGTCATTCAGGAGGACTACTGGGGAAACCGTGTCATTTTGGGCCATGTCTCGCCGGGGGAGCTGTTTGGCGAGGCCTTTTCCTGCGCCGAGTCAAACAAGCTCCAGGTCAGCGCCGTGGCGACCGAGCCATCCGTCATCATGCAAATCAACTATCGGCGCATCCTCACGGTCTGCCCCGCGAGCTGCGTCTTCCACACCCGGCTCATCACCAACATGCTGAAGGTTTTGGCCAATAAGAACATCATGCTGACCCGCAAAATCGAACATATCTCGCGGCGGTCGACAAAAGAGAAGCTGCTGTCCTTTTTGTCGGACCAGGCGCTGCTTGAAAACAGCAGCGAAATCGTCATTCCGTACAACCGGCAGGAGCTCGCCGATTTTCTCTGCGTCGAGCGCAGCGCCCTTTCGAGGGAGCTCGGGGAGATGAAAAGGGAAGGGCTGCTCGACTACGAGAAAAACCGGTTTGTCCTTCTTTGAGAGGGGCGGTCGCCGCATATATCCTGACAATAGAAGCGGACGGCATATGCCGCCCGCTTTTATTATTGATTTTTTGCGCATGAACGGGTCGATTACGAACCGATCATCTGCACGGTGAGGTAGGCGTTGAGGCCCGCAAGCAGGTCCATCGTGACCGCACTTGAGGCCGAGAGCGCCAGCGACACCATGTCGCCCGCGGCAAGGCTGACATAAGTGAGCCCATGGGGGTTGTTTTCAATGCCGGTGGTCAACAGATGCTGCTCAGTGGCAAATGTCACGCCACCCACCTGCATAAAGACGTTGAGGAAGATGGGCCCGCCCGTGAAATTGGGAATCAGGTCGAGCTTATACTGTACCTCATAGACGCCCGCCAGGTCGACCTGGAGCGAGCAGGGGGCCGCGATGTGGGTTACGCGGTCCGACAGCATCGTAATGGCAAAGCAGGCCGCCACGGCTGTGGGGTCAAGATTGAAAATGGAGGCGCTTTGAGAGTTCATGCCGCCAAACGGCAAAGCCTCTCCGGTTGCGCCCGTCGCTCCGGTTGCGCCTGTGGCACCTGTGGCTCCGGTTGCGCCTGTGGCCCCGGTTGCGCCGGTGGCTCCGGTTGCGCCTGTGGCCCCGGTTGCGCCTGTGATCCCGGTTGCGCCGGTGGCTCCGGTAGCTCCGGTAGCGCCCGTCGCGCCTGTGATACCGGTCGCGCCGGTGGCTCCGGTGGCGCCCGTCGCGCCTGTGATACCGGTCGCACCGGTGGCTCCGGTGGCGCCTGTCGCGCCTGTGATACCGGTTGCGCCGGTGGCTCCGGTTGCGCCCGTCGCGCCTGAGATTCCGGGAGCGCCGGTGGCTCCGGTGGCGCCTGTCGCGCCTGTGATACCGGTTGCGCCAGTGGCTCCGGTGGCGCCCGTCGCGCCTGTGATACCGGTCGCGCCTGTGGCACCGGTTGCGCCTGTGGCACCTGAGATTCCGGTTGCGCCTGTGGCGCCGGTGGGGCCTGTTGCTCCTGTGATACCGGTTGCGCCCGTGGCTCCTGTGGCCCCGGTTGCGCCCGTGGTTCCGGTTGCTCCGGTGGGGCCTGTTGCACCCGTGATACCGGTTGCGCCGGTTGCACCGGTCGCGCCTGTGACTCCGGTTGCGCCGGTCGCGCCCGTGGCTCCTGTTGTACCGGTCGCTCCGGTGGGACCTGTTGCGCCTGTGATTCCGGTTGCGCCCGTAGCTCCGGTTGCACCGGTCGGGCCGGTCGCTCCAGTGGCTCCAGTGGCTCCGGTGGGTCCAATGGGTCCAATGGGCCCGATGGGTCCTATGGGTCCGGTGGGTCCAATGGGGCCGATGGGTCCGATGGGTCCGATGGGTCCGACGGGTCCGACAGGCCCGATGGGTCCGACGGGTCCTATGGGTCCGACAGGCCCGATGGGGCCGGCCGGACCTGCGGGACCTACAGCGCCGGCAGGGCCGGCGGGGCCAACTGGACCTGCGGGACCTACAGCGCCGGCAGGGCCGGCGGGGCCAACTGGGCCGGCGGGACCGACAGACCCGGCGGGACCGATGGGACCGACGGGACCGGCAGGACCGACAGGACCGGCAGGACCGGCAGGACCGACAGACCCGGCGGGGCCGGTGGGACCGGTGGGACCGGTCGGCCCGATGATGATCGGACAGCAAATGGGGGGGAGACATCCGCAGCGTCTGTTCACAGATCTCGAGGGTCTGTTGTTGTTCATATCCTCATTCCAAACCTGTTATGATATTTAGGAAATTTCGCTTCCTAAATACAGTTTATGTCTGCTGTCGAAAATAGTGAGAATCGGCAATACGGTTATAGCGTTTTTGTGTTTTCAAAGCCTCCCGCATAAAAAAAGCGCGGGAATTCCCGCGCTCGTCTTGACTGAAATTCACGTATCAGGCAAGGCTTTCGGCCATTGCCGCAATTTCCTCTTCCGACAGCGCCCTGTCCGAAACGAAGAGATATTCGTAGTCCGGGTCGGCCCATCTGACGGCATAGATGCCGTCCGCGCCCGCAATGCACTCCGCTTCGGCGGCGCCGACCATAAGCTCATACTCGTAATAGCCCTCGCCGTAGCTCTCCTCTATGTCGTCAGTGTCGCCGGCGTCGACGTCATGGGGGACCATGCGGAAAACGGCACTGCCGTCCCCGACGGTCCACTGTGCCGCGGCAAACGCGCCCTCACCGCTTTTTTCGACGAGATAGGTGACGCCGGAAAAGTCGGCGGGCAGAGCGGCCGGCAGGATGAAGCGAAAGCCGACGCTCTGCGAAACCGCCTCCCGGCTCTGGGCATACTCCGGAGCAAGGGTTTCCTCGGGGAGGGACTCATACGACTCGTCGTTTTGGAAGTAAAGCCGCACATAGCCGACTTTGACGCCGCAGGTCAGGCTGCGGGAGGCGTCCACCGGGTTTGAGCGGTAGACGCGGTCAAACCCGTCGTAGACGCGGTTCGGGACGCGCAGCGTGCCGACGTCCACGCCGGCGCGAATGCGGTAGTCCTCCCGACTGCCGGGCAGGTCGGCCGTGACGGCGCCGGTCTTGACGGTCATGGAGAGATTTTCACAGTCGACTCCGGTCGCTTCAATGGTGCCGACGTCGACCGAAATGTCGGCGTCGCCGCCCGAAGGCACCGTGACGGTGAAGGTCGGGGCCTGCCAGTTGCGGGCGGCCGAAATGACCGAGGGGGCGTTTCTCAGGTCGTAGGTCACCTTGAGGACGCCGTCCTCGATCGTGCAGGCATAGTGGTCGCCGGAGACGCCTTCGGCCGTCACCGAGTAGCCCTCTCCGGGGCGGACATAGACATAGCCGGTGCTGATGTCGGCCTCAACCTTTGACGCCTGCGCAACGCCCGAATCAAAGGAGTCGTCATATCGATATGCCGTATATATGCTGCCGCCCAGCGCCCATCCGATTAAAGTCAAGGCAATTCCGGCCGCGCCCATCGCCATGGAGATGAGCAGCAAGGGCCGGTAGGGACGGCGGGTGTTCGGGAAAAACGTCATGCCGTCGCCCCCTTCCCGCCGGAAAAGGCCCGGCGCGTCTGCGCAAAGATAACCCGGAAAAACTTAGGCACCAGGCTCCACAGCCAGATGGTGGGAATCGAGAGCAGCGTGCCGAGCGCAATGAGCAGTATGCCGCCGCCGATGATGACAAGGGAGGCCGGCGGGGCGGAAAACAGCGTCACAAGCCCGCCCGCGAGGGCGGCGACGCCGGCGCCGACAAGGGCGACCACAATAAAACACAGCGACAGCAGGATGCCGAAGACGGCGCAAAGCGCTCCGAAGACCACGCCGACCGCCGAGAGCAGGATGGGTCCCCACACGGGGATGCTCACAAAGGCGAGCAAAATCCAGGCCCAGGCCGGCATCACAGCGCCGATGCGCCGAAGCGTCGCGCGAAAACTGCGGTCATCAGGGCTCACGCCCGCAGAGTCCGTTCCTGCGGCGCCTGCACCGGCCGGGTTCTCGTAGGGGATTTTCGTGTTCCAGCTCTTCTCCGAGCCGGTGTAGAAGTCGCGTAAAATGGTGTCGGCGACTTCGCTCGGCGTGCCAAGCCGCGAGACGACCTCAGCCTCGCCGAGGCCCGATTCGTCGAAATAGTCGTTGTAATACCGCATGGCCTCGTCGCGTTCGTCGGCCGGAAGTGCGGCGAGAGCGGCACCCAGCTGCTCTAAAAATTCGCTTTTAGTCATGCGCTTCACCTCCTAACAGGATTTGTTCGATTTTTTCCTTGTAGGTGCGCCAGTCTTCAATGTACACCCCAAGCTGAAGGTGGCCTTTGCGAGTGGCCCGGTAGTAGCGGCGGTTGCGCCCGCCCGTTTCGCGGTCGTATGTTTCAAGGCAGCCGTCTTTCTGAAGCCGGCGCAGCACCGGATAGAGCGTGGATTCGGACGTGTCGATTGCCTCCCGCACATCCTGCGTGATCCGGTATCCGTAAGTCTCTTCCCGGCAGACGACGGCCAGCACGAGGGCGTCGAGCAGCGGCGCCGTAATTGAATAGGTCACATGCCGCATCTCCTTTCACACAATATTGTTGTGACGTGCAATAATATATACCGTATAATATTGCTTGTCAACACTTTACGCAAAAATATTTTATTCCCAAAATCATTTGCGTCGTTGATTTTATACCTGCCATGCATTATAATTGTGTGGATATGAATGACGCGATGTCGCGATTCATGACGACCGCGGAGAACATTCAGGAGGTGCGTGACTTGGACAAGACCGAGAGAGACCAAACCACGGTAAAAAGTCTTGAGCGGGCGCTGGATATGCTGACGCTGCTGGGAAGATCCCGGAAACCGCTGGGCGTCGCGGAACTTGCAAAAGTGCTGGGCGTGAACCGGACGACGCTTTACGCCAGCCTCAACACCCTGCTGTCGCACAATTTCATTGAGCGCGACACCGAGACCGGCAAATTTACAATCGGGCGCAGAGCTTACGAAATCGGTCGGCTCTATCGGGTCCGTTTTCCGTTTTTAGGGGTTCTTGAACAGCTTTCGCGGAACTTTGTCGACCGCTGGAAAATGGAGTTCCACGTGGGCATCTACAACGGGGACGGCACGGTGCTGCTGCTCATCAACCAATTCGACGTGTTTGCGCCCACCCTGCAAATCACCGACACGCTGCCGGTGCACGCCACATCGCTCGGCAAGGTGCTCATGGCCCCCATGAGCGAGGAGGAGGCCGTGCGGGCCATGAAGCTCTCAGGCATGAAGAGCTACACCCGCAACACCGTCATTGAGCCGGCCGTCATGCTGGGGGAACTCGCGAAAGTGCGGGAAAACGGATACGCCTGCGACCGCAGCGAATATATCGACAACCTCATGTGCATTGCGGCCCCCATTCTCAACGCCGACGGCGTCACGCTTGCCGTCATCAGCGTCTCGGGCCCGCAGGAGCGGGTCGAGCGCAATTTTGAGGAGATTTTGAGCGAAGTGCTGGCCATGTCCAAGAGGGCTTCCCGAGAAATGGGGCTCATGTGATTGTATACCGACATACAAGTGCGCCGGACGCCTTGAATAATTACTTGCTTTTTCAAAGGGTGGAGTGAATATTTAGCATCAATGTTTGCGGACTTCCACCAAGTTCACAAAAAAATTTATGTTTTTTGGTGAACTTGACGCGACTGGAATCCCCCTGTTTTCATTGACAGGCATGACTGGTACGTGTATAATTTAATTGTAAAAGCACGACACGCTGTCATCATGGGCGACAACAGTATTTGGCACACTGTTGTCGCATCGATGCGCGGTTTAACGTACAGAATAAGGAGTAATTGACAGTTATGGCTATGGATAACCATATTTTTGAAGAAATGCTCGCAAAAAAGAAGAATTTTGTTTTTATCGGCGAAGCCGGGAGCGGCAAGTCTGAGCTGGCCATCAATTTCGCATTCAAAATGGCGGAGGTGGCTACGAAAAAGGTTCATTTTTTCGACCTGGACCAGACAAAGCCGCTCTTTCGTTCGCGCGACGTCTCGGAGCAGCTTGAAGAGGTCGGCGTCGTCTTCCACAGTCAAAAGCAGTTTCTCGACGCCCCGACCGTTGTGCCCGGCGTCATTGAGCACTTGATGGACAAGGATTCCTACGTGCTGCTCGACATCGGCGGAAACGCCACCGGCGCCCGTATGATCGGACAGTTTTCGCATATTTTGAACGACGAGAGCACCTGCGTCTTCTTTGTCATCAACACCTACCGCCCCTGGTCCAAGACGGCCATGAGCATTGAGGAGACCGTGAGCCGCATTACGAGGGTCTCCCGCATCAAGCACGTCAATGTCATCAGCAATCCCAACCTCGGGCTGACCACGACGCCCGAAGAGGTTGTGGCCGGCAACGAGAAGCTCAAGGAGATTTTGGGCCCCAACGGCGCCAAAATTGACTATGTCTGCGTGCTCGAAAACCTCTACGACAGAGTGAAGCCCCTCATTAAAGAGCCGCTCATTCCGGTGCAGATTTATATTTTGTACCCCTGGCTCCAGAAAAATCCCGCCCCCATCATTCCCACAGGCCCCAGGGGGCTTTCCATGTAGTAACCACTGAGCGTGAGCGTCAGTGTTTACAAATACAGCAACATCAAAAGGAGAGAAGTGCTATGCCAAAGGTAGAGATCAACAGCAAGACTTGCAAAGCCTGCGAACTCTGCGTCGACGCCTGCCCCAAGAAGGTTCTGGCTCTCGGCGACCATGTGAATCCGAGCGGATACCGCTATGCCGTCGTAGTCAATCAGGATGCCTGCATCGCCTGCAAGATGTGCGCGATTCGGTGCCCCGATGGCGCGATCGAGATCTATAAGTAAGGAGGAAAACAACATGGAAAGAGAATTCATGAAAGGCTGCGAGGCCATTGCCGAAGCCGCCGTACGCGCCGGTTGCCGTTTCTT
>DATMXT010000187.1:0-3160 GCA_035561375.1 Terriglobales bacterium
TCGGCGACCTGCTTTCCTTTTCTAAACGCGCACTTAGCATTTTTTACCGAAAATTAATTAAGAAAATCGTCGTCAATGAGCTCAAAATACACATTAGCGTCGCGACGGGCGACCCGGTCAGGACAACAGTGCTCTTCGGCAACCTGTCCGGGCTTGTGAACACGGTCTGCGCTACGCTTTCATATATGGTGACCCTCAGGTACTGCGACGTCAACATTGTGCCGGATTACGCATCAACCGAGACCCGGGCAAACCTGCGCGCCGTATTCAGACTTCGAATGCTTGCACTGCTCCGTGTGGCCGTAGGCCTTTACCCGATGTACAAAGATCTGAAAGAAAGGAAAAAGAAAAATGAACAACCATCCGATCAACGAGGTGACCTCCAACATTATGGAGAAACTAACTGAAATGACCGACGTCAATACAGTCATCGGCGACCCCATCACAACGCCGGCAGGCGTCGTCATCATCCCGATTTCCAAAGTCTCCCTCGGCTTTGGCGTCGGCGGCGGCGAATACAACATGAACACCGCGGTCTCCTCCCAGCCCGACGCGAAAATTCCCTTCGGCGGCGGCGGCGGCGCGGCCCTGACCATCAACCCGGTCGCCTTCCTCACGGTTTCGGGCGAAAACGTGAAAGTGCTGACGGTCGACAGGGACGAGTCGACGGTCGACAAGGCGCTGGCCATGCTGCCGGAGCTCGTCGACAAGGCCGTGGCGGCCTACAACGAGCGCAAGGGAAAGAAAGCCGGAGCGGACAGTCAGCCTAAGTCCGAATAGAAATTCCGAATAGACTATCACGCATCACCCGTTCATATATATGAACGGGTGATGTTATGAAAAAGCTGTTTGCCGTACTTTTGCTGTTTGCCGTACTTGTTTCGCAGGCCGCGGCCCTCTCAACTTCGGCAAGGGGGGCCGCGCTGCTCGAGACCGGCACCGGGACCTTCCTCTACGAGCAGGACTCAGGTCTTCGGCTCCCAATGGCCTCGACCACCAAGATTATGACGGCATACGTTGCGGTGAAGTACGGCGACATCACGAAAAAATTCACGATTCCGAAAGCCGCGGTCGGGGTGGAGGGCTCCTCCATGTACCTGGTGGAGGGCGAGGTCTACACGCTTGACGACTTGCTCTACGGGCTCATGATGACCTCCGGCAACGACGCTGCGGCCGCGGTCGCCATCTGCGTCGCCGGCAGCGTGGCGGACTTCGTCTATCTCATGAATGAGGAGGCGAAGGCGTTAGGCCTCACAAACACCCACTTTGACAACCCGAGCGGGCTCGACTCCGCCACCCACTACACGACTGCGGCCGAGCTTGCGCGCCTTGCCGCAAAAGCGCTTGAAAACGCCGACTTTGCGCGGTATGTCGGAACGAAGAAATATATGATTGAGGCCACCGACACCCATCCGGCCCGGTATTTCGCAAGCAAAAACCGCATTTTGCTCACATACGAGGGGGCGATCGGCGTCAAGACCGGCTATACGGTCCACTCCGGGCGCTCCCTTGTCACTGCGGCACAGCGGGGCGGGGTGCGGCTTGTGGCCGTCACCATAAACGACGGCAACGACTGGAACGACCACAGAGCCATGCTCGATTACGGGTTTGCGCACACCAGCCGCGTCGACCCGATGGATTGCCTCGCGCGGGAGTACGTCGTCCCCGTGGCGGGCGGCGGCAGCGTGCGGGTGCGCCCCGACACCATGCCGGAAATGACCTTAATTGACATGCCGGGCCCCGTGCTGCGCGCGAAAGTCTTCCTGCCGCACTTTCTCTATCCCGACATATCCCTGATGCAGCAGGTGGGGGAGGCCCGCGTCTACGCAAACGACGTCTTAATTTGCACCATTCCGCTGCGGGCATACGACAGCGTTTTGGCGCCAAAACCAAAAAAGTCGCTGTTTCAATTGATTTGCGGCCTTTCCTGAGATATAATTGATTGTACTGTGTATCATTTGTGAATGACAAAGGAGCGGACATGGAACTTCGCCTTCAAAAATACATCGCCGACTGCGGGGTCTGCTCGCGGCGGGCAGCGGAAGAGCTCATCACGGGCGGCCGCGTGACCGTAAACGGCAGGAAAGCCGAGCTTGGCGCTCGGGTTGGCCCCGGCGACGTCGTCATGCTCGACGGCAAAGTGCTGCGCCACACGGCCCATGAGTTCACGTACATCATGCTCAACAAGCCCCGCGGCTACATCACGACCCTGACCGACGAGGAGGGCCGCCACTGCGTCGCGGACCTGCTCGAAGGGGTGGAGGCCCGGGTCGTCCCCATCGGCCGGCTTGACCGCAACTCCGAGGGGCTGCTGCTGCTCTCCGACGACGGGGAGCTGGTGTACAAGCTGACCCATCCGAGCCACGACGTGCCAAAGCGCTATCTTGCGACGCTGCGCGGCCACATCGGCGGCGACGTGCTGGACAAGCTCCGGGGCAAAATGGTGCTGGACGGACACAAGCTGCGCCCGGTTGAAATCGAGGTGCTCAAAAAGGAGCCCGACCGCTCGGTGCTTCAGTTCACGCTCTACGAGGGGCGCAACCGCCAGATTCGGCGCATGTGCGAGGAGGCCGGCGCCGAGGTCATCCGGCTCAAGCGGGTCGCGGTGGGGGAGCTGCGCCTGGCCGAGGTCAAGCCCGGCAAGTGGCGGCATCTGACGGCCGAGGAAATCACCTATCTGAAGGAGCTGACAAAATGATTGAGCTCAAACAGACCGCCCCCGAGGAGTTTTCGCTTTTCGAGGACGGCGAAGCCGCCGGCCTGTGCCGGTTTACGTCGGAGGACGGCGCCCTTGTGATTTTGGGCATTCTCGAAAAAAAGCAAATCCCGGGTCTCGACATATACGACGCGCTGCTGCGGGCCGTCGTAAACTTCACGCTGCCGCTGGGATTTTCGAAGGTCATCTGCAAAAACCCGCTGATGTTCGAGCGCCTTGCGGCCCTCCGCTTTGTGCCGGAAGGGGAGGCCATGGTCTCGACGCCGGAGGAGGTCCTGCGGGAGCTGTGCAACCATGCGTAGCGTCGCCGTCATCGGAGCGGGCCCCGCGGGGCTCATGGCGGCGGGGACAGCCGCTGCCCGCGGCCTTGACGTTGTGCTCTACGAGAAAAATAAATTTCCCGGCCGCAAGCTGCTCATCACCGGCAAGGGCCGCTGCAATGTG
>DATMXT010000188.1:0-4412 GCA_035561375.1 Terriglobales bacterium
CCTGCCGGAAGAGGCCTCGACCCCGATGGTGCTGACCATCAACATGGATATGCTGCCGGTCACCGTCATTGCGGTCTCCGGCCCCGCCGACATCGCCGACATTCAGGAGACCGTGGAGGACGACATCGTCCCCATGTTCGAAAGGCTGGACGGCGTGGCCGAGGTGGCGACCTCCGGCGGGCGCACCGAGCGGGTGGAAATTCGCACGCGGCCCGCCGCCATGCGGGGATACGGGCTCTCCATCAACTACCTCATGGGGGTGCTGGCCGGCCAAAACCTCTCGCTGCCGGCCGGGCAGGTCACGCAGGGCGCGGCCGAGCTCGCCGTGCGCACGACCGGGGAATTCGCCTCGGTTGAAGAGCTCCGAAGCGCCCTCATCCCCCTGCCGATGGGCGGCAGCATGCCCCTTTCGTCGGTGGCCGAAGTCACCGCGGCCTATGAGGAGTCGTACACCATCGCCCGCGTGAACGGCGCCGAGTGCTTTGGCGTCTCCATCACCAAGCGGTCGGGCACCAACACGGTCGAAGTGGCCCGCCAGGTTGAGAGCCAGCTTGAGACCGTCAGGGCGCAGCATCCCGACCTCACCTTCACGGTCGTCATGAGCCAGGCCACTTACATTGAGGCCGCCATTTCGGCCGTCACCGCCAACATTTTGCAGGGCGCGCTGCTCGCCGTCCTCATCCTGTACGTCTTCCTGCGCAGCGTCGGCATGACGACCCTCATCTCCATCTCCATTCCCGCGTCGGTCATCACAACCTTTACGCTGCTCTACTTCTTCGACATCACTTTAAACATTGTCACACTGGGCGGCCTGGCACTGGGCGTCGGCATGATGGTGGACAATTCCATCGTCGTGCTCGAGAACATCTACCGAATTCGGCGCGAGGGACTGCCGCCGGCCGAAGCGGCGCGCCAGGGCGCGGAGGAGGTGGCCATGGCCGTCACCGCCTCGACCCTGACGACGGTGGCCGTCTTCCTGCCCATTGTCTTCATGGAGGGCATCACGGCCAACATCTTCAAGGAGCTGGCCCTCACGGTCGCCATGTCGCTCTTCGCCTCCCTCCTCGTCTCCCTCACGCTGGTGCCGCTGCTGTCGGTGAAGCTGCTGCCCACGAGTGAAACCATTGAACGGCTTGAAGCTAAGAAAAAGGGCGACGGCCCCCTCATGAAGGCCTATAAGCGGCTTCTGGTCAGCGCCATGAACCACCGGCTCATGACCTGCCTTGTGTCTTTGGGCATCTTCATCGCAAGCGTCGCTCCGGTCGCATACCTTGGCTCCGAATATTTCCCCTCCTCCGACCAGGGCACCCTGTCGGTCACGGTCGCCATGCCGGACGGCACCGCCAAAGAGGAGCTTGACGAAGTCGCGTCCGGCGTCGGCCTCATGGCGGCGGGGCTGCCCGAGGTGCGGGAATACTTTGTCACCTCCGGCGGCATGATGAGTCTCTCGACCTCGCCGACCGCCACCATCACCGTCAACCTGCTGCCCCTGAGCGAGCGCGACCGCTCGGCCGACGAGGTGGCCGAAGCGCTGCGCGGCATGGTGGGAGACATCGCCGGCGCCGAAATCACGGTGGCCGGAGGCGACATGAGCATGGGCACCATGCTCGGAAGCGACATCGACATCACGATTAAAGGCCCCGAGCTCGAAGAGCTCACCCGCATTGCCGGCGACGTGGCCGCCATCGCCAAAACGGTGCCGGGCGCCGCCGACATTGAGGCCGGCCTCCAACAGGAGGTGCCGGAAATTGAGGTCAGGGTCGACGGCGAGGCCGCTTCCCGCTTTGGCCTGACGACGGCCGCCATCTCCCAGACGGTCAAGTCGGCGGTCTCGGGCACGACGGCCACCCGCCTGAAAATTGACGGCACTGAAAAGGACGTCGTCATCTTGGGCGAGGACGTCGCGAAAAAGGGCATTGAAGGGCTGGCCGACATTCAGATTGCCGCCCCGACCGGGGCCGTGGTGCCGCTCGACCTCGTGGCCGACATCTCGGTCTCCTCGTCTCCGGCAGCCATCTCCCGCATCGGGCAGGTGCGGGCCGTGCAGGTCACCGGCGCCGTCTCGGGCGAGGACATCGGCGCGGTCAACGAAGAAATCGCGGCAAAGCTCGAGGGCTACGCCCTCCCGCAGGGCTACACGATTGAAATGGGCGGGCAGTCGGTCGAGACCGCCGAGGCTTTCGGCGACCTGGCGCTCGCGCTGGAACTCGCCGTCATTCTGGTGTTTTTGGTGCTGGCAAGCCAGTTCGAGTCGCTCATTTTGCCCTTCCCCATCATTTTGACGGTGCCGCTCGGCATGTCGGGCGGACTGCTGGCGCTGCTCCTGACCGGCAAACCCATGAGCGTGCCCGGCTATATCGGACTCATCATGCTGGCCGGCATCGTGGTCAACAACGCCATTGTGCTGGTCGACTACATCATCACCCGCCGCAAGGCCGGCGAGGACCGGCTGACGGCGACCCTTGCCGCCGGCCCCATCCGCCTGCGCCCAGTCCTCATGACGACGCTGACGACGGTGCTCGGCCTGATACCGCTGGCCTTAGGCCTCTCGGACGGCGGCGAGCTCATGGCGCCCCTTGCCATTGCCATGATCGGAGGCCTTTCGCTCTCCACCGTCATGACCCTCGTCGTCGTGCCGGTCTTCTACTCCCTCTTTGACGACGCCCGCATGCTCGGCAGAAAAAAGAAGCGGGTGGCGCCGCAAGAGGAAAAGGAGCCGGCCCCCGTCTGATTGACATTTGAGCCGCCGTTTGGTAATATGGTAGTGCCTTGCCGCCGTGGTGGAATGGCAGACACTGCGGACTTAAAATCCGCCGGGAGCGATCCCGTACCGGTTCAAGTCCGGTCGGCGGCACCAAAAACAAAAGGTAATATAGATTTATTGGTCTCAAAGCCAGTAAATCCGAGCCTTTGGAGGGCTTTCACTTGGAAAAGTGGAAGCCCTTTTTTCGTAGATTTATTAGGTAAAAGCTTCACTCCGACGGGGTTTAAATCTGCAAGTAAAAGCATTCGGGAGTGGCGCCCTTTTTTAGATCACAGCGAATGAAAAAGGGCATTACCTAAAATCGAATCAAATAGCAAACCAGAACTTTTAAAACGCTGATTTGTCAAAGACAAGAAACAACTCAGGCGCACCCGCAGAATGGGTGCGCCTGGTATTTTGTTCCTTATCCCTTTCAAGCTCGTGCCCATATTGCGGTGTGCCGTTGCTCCCCCAACACCATTCAACATTGATACAGTCGGGTTGCCCAGTTCCCTCCAGAGCCTTCTTTGCACCCAATTTGGCAGGCAGATAGAAGCTGCCCGCCTGACATAAGCCCGAACCAAACAAACCCGCGATTGTGCCCAACCGGAAAAGGGTTCCCTGCAAAGGAGCAGCACTCCACATCCGCCCCTCCCGTTTCCCCAAAACAAAGCACCTACCCGGAACTCATCGGCTCCGGGGGATGCAACCGACCTACTGCTCCGCCTTCCGGGCGTTCTCCTGCAATTGCCGGTAGTACTGAATAGTAAACCGCCGGAAGGTGTCCGCCATTGTAAACAAGTACTTCTGAGGATTGTTTGCAATATTGACATATCGTATAAAATTCCCCTCCCGAACATCCAGCGCCCGGGTCTTCTGTCGGTCTATCTCCCCCCACGAGAGCTCCGGTATAAAGGCCACCCCCTGCCCAATGGCCAGGATCTCCCGCAAAAAAGAGGGGTTGTCCACCTCAAAAAACACCTTGGGCTCAAAGCCGTGGGCGGCGCAGTGCCGGTCGGTGATCATCCGCAGCGCCTGGTCCTTGGTCAGCGACAAAAATTTCTCCTCCCGCAGTTCCTCCAGCGACACCTCCCTGCGCTCGCTCAGCCGGTGGTTCAGCGGCACCACCAGCAAAATCCGTTCCTTAAGCAGCACCTGGCCGTTCCCCTCCTGGGGCGGCGTCATGGTGGAATAGATCTTCAGGTCGTACTGGTTGCTCTCGGTCCTCGACTGGTCCACATACACCTGGCATTGGGGAAAGCGCCTGCTAAACTGCGCCAGAATATCCGGGAAAATCCGCGAACCCGACAGCAGCTTGATCGACACGCTCCGGTTGCTGGTGCCGTTGTAATTTTCAATCTCGTCCTGCGCGCTCTGCAGTGCATGGAACACCACATCGGTGTATTTGAGCAGAATGCGTCCGTTTTCGTTGAGCACAATCGACCGCCTCACACGGTCAAACACGGTGTAGCCAATCTCCTCCTCCAGCCGCTTGATGGTCCGGCTCACCGCCGGCTGTGCCACCACCAACCGTTTCGACGCCTCGGTCATATTCATCGTCCGGGCCACCTCTTGGAAATACCTCAGCGCCAACAAATCCACCGCTGCGCCTCCCATCTGTTTCATATCCTATTTGTTATAAATACATACCCCTTCATCTATTAGACAC
>DATMXT010000189.1:0-2038 GCA_035561375.1 Terriglobales bacterium
AAACAGGATCATTTGAGCTCCCGACGCCACGAGCCCCGCCATGGAGTCGGTGTCCTGACCGGGGCCGTCCATGATGACAAGCCCGTGTTCGTCCGGGACCTGCCCGTAATCGAGCAGCTGCAAAATGGGGGTGGAGCCGCCTTTTTTGATGCAGCCCAGCGACTGCTCCTGAATGGTGGTGACGCCGCCCTCCAGCGTGCCGACCGAAAGGCCCCGGCCGTTGTAGATGTGAAAAAACCCTGATCGGCGGTGATAGGTGTCCTGAATGAGCTCGGTGAGCTGACAGCCGAGCTCCTCGCTGACGAGCTGCCGGCGCAGCACCTCCTCGGTGCCGACCATTTCGTCGATTTCGGTCAGAATCACGGTGCCGCCCGCAGCGACGATGCGGTCCGAAACCAGCCCCATCACGGGATTGGCCGTGATGCCCGACATAGCGTCGGAGCCGCCGCACTCGAGTCCCACGATGAGCCGGCTGTCGTCCATGGGCACCCGCTCCATGCGCTCGGCGGCCGCCAGAAACTCGCGGGCGGCCCTGGCCGCCTTTTGGGCCGTGGGAACCGACCCGCCGCACTGCTGCACCACAAAATGGGCGACCGGCCGGCCGGTGGCGGCAATGAGGTTGGCCACCCGGCAGGAGTCGATCTCCTCGCAGCCAAGGCCTATGACAACGGCGGCAAACACATTGCCGTTGCAGCCGAGATTGGTCAAAACTTTTGTATGGGAGGGCCCGTCCCCCAGCCGGTCGCAGCCGACGTTGTGGGTGACGGCCACGGTTCCCGGCACCATGCGCTCCACCATCTGGGCGACGCCGTTGGCGCAGACCACGGTGGGGAGTATGATGACATGATTGCGGATTCCGGCCGAGCCGTCGTGCCTGTCATATCCTAAAAACATGGGAGTACCTCCTGATATGTGGTGTCAGGCTTCGGCCGGGCTTCACTCATTCGCTGAGCGGTGTGGCGGTCTGAGCCTGTGCGGCCGCCTCAGCCTGCGCTTTTTCTCTGTCGAATTTGGGGCAGCCCCATTTCTTTGCCGCCCAGCTTGTGAGCATGGGCGTCAGAACGGCCGAGATACACACGGCCGCGCTGATGGAGGCCGTGGCCGCCGGCGCAAGGGGCGCCCAGGTGGGGTCGATCTCGGCGATGATGGCCGGGGTCGCAGCCGCGTTGCCGGCCGCCGACGAGGCCGCCGCGCCGCTGTAACCGCGCCGCTTATTGAGAAAACGGTCGGCATAGATGAGCGGGATGCCGCTGCCGAGCACGACGAGAACCGAGAGGATGATACCGCCAAGCCCCGCCATCCATGCGTTTTTAAGGTCGATGCCCTGCCCGAGCGTAAAGCCGAAGAAGGGGGTCAGCTTGCCGTTCATGGGGGCCAGGTATTGGGCGATATCCGGGTCGAGCATGCCGATGACGCAGCCCAAAACCATGGGCATGATGGCGATGACGAGGTCCTTTATCGGAATGTTGCCCATGCCGGAGGCGCCGAGCGCCAAAAGCGTGAGGAAGGGGCCGTCGTTGATACCGAGCAGCGCCTGCGACAGCACGTCCTCGCCGTCGCCGTACTCCATGTTGAGCGCGATGAAAAGTCCGCCGTTGGAGTTGGTGATTGCCGAGAAGCAGGCCAGGACCGAGACGCCCATGAAGCCTGCCGGACCGAATACCTTGCCGATGACAACGCCAATCGCAAAGCCGGCCAGAAACTTGGTCACGAGCAGCACGCCGCCGCGTTTGAGCGCGACCGGTGCCTGCTTGGGGCTGATCTGCGTACCCATGACGAACAGCGCAAGCGCAATCAGGGTGCCGGTGCCGGACGGCGACCACAGTGCCGTGACCATGCCGCCCACACGGGTCAGCCCCGGCCAAAAAGTGTTGAGTATGGCGCCCGCCAAGAGCGGGACGACCATGAGTCCACCGGGAATCTTATTGACGCCCTTGAGAATTTTCATTAGCCCGTACCTCCAAATATTGTAGCATATTCCGGGTTCCTGCGGCAACGCGTTAGCCTCATCGCTTCTCAGTATAGGGCTCTGCAAAGC
>DATMXT010000190.1:0-2138 GCA_035561375.1 Terriglobales bacterium
ACATTTACTAGACGGAGGTCATCAAAATGCTATTAGTGGAAGCTGATATACGTTTCAATACGCCGGAAGAATCAGGATTTAGTTTACCTTGGGACTTGAATCCGAAACTCATACTGAGACCAGCAATTAATCTTGGTGGGTATTTTTCGTCGGGGACAATTATTGCGGATAAAAATACGGACAAACTTATAAGGGGACAAACATACCGAGTTTTGATTGAGCTACCCTTAATTTTCGGGGAAGCTTATGATGATGTGAGGGATGTACTCAAAGATGGATACGTTTTCGATATCAATGACGGTTCCCACATAGTTGGAGCCGGTCAGATTGTGGGATTCATCTATGAGCGTGAAAAGGAGGAGAGTAATGGACAAAGAACTTAGCAATCAAGAAAAAATAAGATTTAACACCTTATATGACAAAGCCAACGAACTGATGAGAGATAAAATCAGCAGTAAAGGTCAGGTAAAACAGCTTTCCGCGATGGAGCAAATTGAATTGGCTGAAGCTGTTGCATTTTTTAAAGAATGCATCAAAATCTATCCGGCTTCCTGGCAAAGCATGTGGGCCATTGGCTTGGCAAGCCAGATGCTTGGAGAAACTGAAGATGCTTTGGAATGGTTTAACCGGGCATATCAGATTAACCCGGCAATAAAGACAATGTTTGATAAGTCGGACACGAAATAGTTGCTGATTCGTTGAATAGGCATACGTATATGGACAGGTCATCCGTCTTGCTTAACACTATGCAGGACAAATGAACTGTTCCCAAGGCTCCCCACAGCAAACAGCCGCGGGCACATGCCCGCGGCTGTTTTTTTCGTCAACGCCCTTTTTGTCCCGCCCGCAGGCTGATAAGCCGCTTGGCGTCCTCGAGAATATCTTCGGACGTCACATCCATCATGAGCCAGCGGGTGCCGTTCATCGGCTTTGCCTTTTCAAAGAGCGCCCGCGTATAGGCGCAGCAGCCGGGCAGCAGAAGCCCCGCCCCCACTTCCTCCCTCGCGCCGATGCAGATAAGACAGGTGAAAAAGCCCTCGTGCGGATAGAGGGTGCAGAGCGACCGGCCGCCCTTCTTGTATTTGACGTTCCACCCCGGAGCCCCGGAGCACATGCTGTACTCCACCTGAGGAGCCGCCCCGTAACCTGTCTCCACAAAGCCGCGAAGCTCCCGCCACAGGGGGCTTGCGACAAAGCCGGCAATCTGCTCGAGCGCTGGCTCGTCGCTTTTCGGATAGCTCGACGCCCAGGACATGCCTCTACCCTCCTTTTTTCATTCGCGGCCCCGCCCGCCGTTTACTGCGTTTTCCACCTTTTAAGCGTCGGCAGGAACTGCCGCATCATGGTGCGGGCGGCGTCCGCCGTCATGCCGGGGCTGTGCTCCACCATGGGCGGGACACAGATTTCAACCATTTCATCCACCGTGCACTGAGACGTGAACGCCCCGTTCTCATAGCAGTATTTGCAGTAGTCGGCGCTCTTGCCGCCGTCCTTTTCGGTGCCGTACAGCTCATCCGACCTGCCCATCGGCATCCCGCAGCTCTGACAAAATCTCTCTTCCATTCCGGTCTTCCTCCCGAATTTATTTTTGGACCTTTGCAGACTCATTTTATCAGGCAAAACATGACAACAGTCTGTCAGCTTTTGTGGTGCTCGTAAATATTTCTCGCGTACTGCGCAAGCTCCTCCCTCAGCGCGGCCGGCTCCAGCACCTCGACGTCGGTGCCAAAGGACAGGAGGTAGCCGCAGACCCAGCCGTCCATGGGGAACCGGGCCGACACCAGGAGACTGCCGTCCGGCTGCGGCTCAATGCAGTCCCGCTCAAACTCGTCGTAGACGCGATAGGCGGCGCCGGGCGGAAACCGCAGCCGCAGCGCAGCCGTCGCTGCGGGCGGCGGGAACGCCCCGTCCACCGGCGGCGGCGACGCGCAAAAACGCTCGGGGAAAGTGGTCTCCGTGACCGCAAGCTCTAAAATGCGGCTGATTTTGAAGAGCCGAAAATCCCCCGCCGTCAGGCAAAAGGCCTGCAGGTACCAGCTTTTATCCTTGAAGAGCAGCTTCACGGGCGCAACCTCGCGCCGGGTCGTGCCGCCCGCGGCGCCGCAGTACGTCATGCGCAGAACTCTCCTGTCCAGAAT
>DATMXT010000191.1:0-3905 GCA_035561375.1 Terriglobales bacterium
CGGGCGGCATTTAATTGGCCTTATTTTTTAAACAAGTTTGAAAAATAAGGATTTCGTACATATTTTCTCGGCCAATTGGAAGGCCGAGAAAATCAGGCTGTCGATAAATGACTTTATCGACAGCCTCAGAACCCCGCCCGCGGCGGGGTTCTTTTATCCGATGCAATGAACTGCCTGCGGCGGCCTGTCAGGTTCGGGCACGCCCTCGCCGCAGGCGGGCTTTTCGAAATATTCCTGCACGGTCTCCATGAAGGCCGCAAGCGAGGGTTTAAGCTCCCCCTCTTTCCAGGAGAGGCAGAGCTGCTCGGCGTCGTCGCACCCCTCCACCTTTCGGCAGACAAGCCGGCCGTCCATGGTCTCCCGCAGCCGCTCGCTCCAGATTGTCACCCCATAGCCCGCCTCAACGAGGGCCTGAAGGCTCGCGTGGTCCGACACCTCGCCATAGATGCGAAACGGGCCCTCCCCGCCGGACAAAGAGATTCGGCGCTGCTCCATGCCGGGCTCCTTGAAAAAAATGAAGGACTCCTGCGCAAGGTCGGCCTGCAAAATGCGCTCCTTTTTGGCCAGCGGGTGGTCGGCCGCCATGACCAGCACCACGCCGTCCTTTGACAGGGGCAGCGACCTCAGCCATCCGGCCAGACCGAAAAACGGGGCGTAGAGTGAGAACATGCAGTCGAGCTCCTCCTGCTCCACGCCCCGGAGCAGGGCGGGCAGCGGCAGCTGACGGAGCTGTACGCGGACCGTGGGGTGCCGGCTGCGAAAAAGGCGCAAAATGCAGGGCATGTCCCCCCGCATGAGCTCGCCGTGAAGGCCGATGCGCAGCGCCCCCTCGCTCTGCGCGGCGGCGCAGCGGGCGGCCTCAGTGGCGGTCTCGGTCCGGTTGACAATGATTTGCACCTCCCGCAAAAAGCACTCTCCGGCCTCGGTCAGCGCCACCCGGCGGCAGCTTCGGTCAAAGAGCCCCACGCCGAGCTCGCTCTCAAGGGCCGCCATCTGCTGGGTCATGGCGGTCTGAACGATGTTGCACTCCTGCGCGGCCTTGGTGAAACTCAGGTGTTTGGCCGCGCTGATAAAATACCTCAGCTGGCGAATTTCCATGCGGCCCTCCCGCCTCCTATTCGGTCAAAATGGCGGCAAGCCGGCTGCCGTCTATATTGCCGCCCGAAATGACGATGGCGACGTTTTTGCCTTCAAAGAGGGCAGTATTCCGGTCATAGGCCGCGACGCCGACGGCGCCGGCCCCCTCGGCCACGACATGGTCGTCCAGCACCAGGGAGCGGACCGCGGCGCGGATGTCGGCCTCTTCCACGACGAGCACGTCGTCGATGACGTCCCGCATGGCAAAGGGGATTTCACCGACGCCGCCCACCAGGGCGTCGCAGACCGTGTCGCCCACCGTGTCGTATTCAAGGTAACAGACCTTGTCCCGAATGGAGGCCGCCATGGCGGGGCAGGCGGCCGTCTGCACGCCGATGACTTTGATATCGGGGTTATGCCGCTTTGCGGCGACCGCAATGCCGGTGATAAGCCCGCCGCCGCCGATCGGGACCAGAATGACGTCGACCTTGGGCCAGTCCTCGCAGATTTCGAGCCCCACCGTGCCCTGTCCGGCAATGACCTCAAGGTCGGAGCAGGGGTCGATCATGGTCATGCCGCTCTCTTTGGCGGCAGCTTCGGCAATGGCGTGGCAGGCGTCGTAGGAGTCGCCCACCCGCACGGCCTCGGCCCCGTATTTCGCAATTTTGTCGGTCTTGGCCTTTGGGGTTGCGGCCGGCACATAGACCATGGCCTTTGAGACCCCCTCGAGCCGGGCCGCCAGCGACACGCCGGCCCCGTGGTTGCCGGAGGAGACCGCAATGACGCCGGCCGCGCGCTCTCCGGCCGTCAGCGAGGAGATTTTCGAGAGAGCCCCCCTGATTTTAAAGGAGCCGAGCGGCTGCCGGCACTCAAGCTTGAGTCTGGCGTCGCGCACCGTCGAGGGCAGAAGCTCAGTGCGGGCCACCCGGCCGTCAATGCGTTTGCGGGCTGCCAGAATGTCCGAATAAGTGACCATTGAAAAAACCTCCTGTGATGTTCGCGCATTTGCGCTTTTACAGGCGGGGAATATGTACGCGCCGCGGCCGCCTGCGGTTATTATATCGTATATCCGGCCCAAAAACAACCATACTACCGGGGAGGTGAGGACAATGAACGCCATGAACATGGACAAACAACAGTATTCGGCCTATGTGAAAGAGCGCTCCGAAAATTCGCCGCTCGTCAAAGATATGCTGAAAGCGTTTTTCTTTGGCGGCGCCATCTGCACAGTCGGCCAGGGGGTCTCGGAGCTGTGGCGGCTTGCGGGAATGGACAAGCCGCAGGCATCGGCCGCCACTTCGGTCACCATGGTTTTCATCGGCGCCCTGCTGACCGGGCTGTCGCTCTACGACAACCTTGCCAAACACGGCGGGGCCGGCACCATCATTCCCATCACCGGCTTTGCCAACTCCATCGTGTCCCCGGCCATGGAGTTCAAAAGCGAGGGGCTGGTGCTCGGCATGGCGGCCAAGATGTTTGTCATCGCGGGGCCGGTGCTGGTCTACGGCATCACGGCAAGCGTCGTCTACGGAATCATTCTGGCGCTGTTCAGGCTTGTATAACAGGGGCCGCCGGCCTCTTTTTTGTCGGCGGGAGTCCCCGCAGGCGGGTCATATTTTTCGCAAAACGAATAATACTATGACTAAATACACTGTTGAAATGGTGGGTGAACATGGGAAGAAGACAGGGCAGAACGCTCATTTTGAGCGACCCGCCGCATGTCATGGCGGCGGCGGCGGTCGTTGGCAAAAAAGAGGGGGAGGGCCCGCTTGCGGCCGATTTTGACGTCATTGAACAGGACTCCTACTGCGGGCAGAAGACCTGGGAAAAGGCCGAGAGCACCCTGCAAAAACGCACGGCCGACATCGCGCTGACCAAGGCCGGCGTCGCCCCCGGCGACGTCGACATCGTGCTGGCCGGCGACCTGCTC
Source organism: Terriglobales bacterium (assembly GCA_035561375.1). Classification (GTDB taxonomy): domain Bacteria; phylum Bacillota; class Clostridia; order Oscillospirales; family Feifaniaceae; genus DATMXT01. The sequence goes on from DATMXT010000191.1 coordinate 3,008, forward strand.
AACCAGTGCACCGCAAGCTGCTTCGGGCTTGTGGAGCTCGGCCGGCCGATGCTGGGGCTCTTCGGAGCCTGCTCCACCGCCGCCGAGGGACTTGCCGCCGCAAGTCTGCTCGTGGACGGAGGGTTTGCCCGCACGGCGCTGACCATCACCTCCTCGCATTTTTGCACGGCCGAGCGGCAGTTTCGGCTGCCCCTCTCCTATGGGGGACAGCGCCCCCCCACCGCCCAGTGGACCGTGACGGGGGCGGCGGCCTTTGTGCTGGGCAAAAAGCACGTCGTGCAGGGGGCTCCGGTGCGCATCAAAGCCTGCGCCGTCGGCGTTCCGGTCGACATGGGCATTGCCGACGTCAACAACATGGGCGCGGCCATGGCGCCGGCCGCCATTGACACCCTGAGCGGCTTTTTCACCGACACCGGCACAAATAAAGACAACTTCGACCTCATTGTCACCGGGGACCTCGGCGCCGTAGGCCACGCGATCGTCGCCGAAAAAATGGGGTTTGGCGAAAATTACAACGACTGCGGGCTCATGGTCTTCGACCTCAAGCAGCAGGACGTCCACGCGGGGGGCTCGGGCTGCGGGTGCTCGGCCGTCGTCACGGCCGGCCACATCCTGCGCCGCATGCGGGCGGGGGAACTGAAGTCGGTGCTGCTGGTCGGCACCGGCGCCCTGATGTCCACCACCTCCTTCCAACAGGGGGAGAACATCATCGGCATCGCCCACCTCGTCTGGCTTTCGGCGCAGTAAAATAATAAAACAAAAAACCGCAAAGCCGGGCGAAAGCCGGTTTTGCGGTGAGCGGGGAAGAGATTATTTCCGAAGCAGCGTAAACAAATAGCTGACTGCGACAATGACTCCGGCCACGATGGCGCCGCCCTTGACCAGCCGCACAGCGACG
>DATMXT010000192.1:0-10956 GCA_035561375.1 Terriglobales bacterium
CATCCGAATATGTCATAATATTTTTGAAAAATATTGCCCGGGACTATTGCGTATGTCCTATTAACATAGTATGATATAGGCGGAAGGTTCATGAAACAAGTTGAAATCTACACGGATGGGGCCTGCAGCGGCAACCCTGGCCCCGGCGGATACGGGGCAATCCTGCGGTATGGCGGCCGTGAGCGGGAGCTCTCGGGCGGCAGACGACTGACCACCAACAACCGCATGGAGCTGCTTGCGGCCATCACGGCGCTGTCGGCGTTAAAGGAGCCCTGCAAAGTCACCCTCTACAGCGACAGCAGCTATCTCGTCTCCGGAATGGAGAAGGGCTGGGCCGAGGGCTGGGAGCGGCGCGGCTGGAAAAAAGCGGACGGCGCGCCGGCGCAAAATCCCGATCTGTGGGGAAAACTGCTTGAACTTTGCAAAGAGCACAGCGTAAACTATGTCTGGGTGCGCGGGCACGCCGAAAACACCTTCAACAACCGGTGCGACGCACTGGCTGTGGCCGCGGCTGCGGGGCCTTGCGAGCCGGACGAAGTTTACGAGCATATGATGGAAATGAGCGGTGGACGGTGACGCCCCCGCCCGCCTACAAGTAAGGAGTGTTATGATGGACAAAAAATTCGTGTACGCCGACAACGCGGCAACCACACGTGTATCGCAGCGGGTGCTGGACGCCATGCTGCCCTACTATCGCGAGCATTTCGGCAATCCCTCGGCCCTGTACAGCATAGCGGCCGAGAGCAAGGAGGCCGTTGACAAAGCCCGGGCGCAGGTGGCCGCGGCCATTGGCGCCGAGCCCGACGAGATCTACTTCGTCTCCTGCGGCACCGAAGCCGACAACTGGGCCATCAAGGGCGCCGCCAGGGCCAATAAAAACAAGGGCGCGCATTTCATTTCGACCCCCTTTGAACATCACGCGGTGCTCCACTCGCTTGAGACGCTGGTGCAGGAGTCGGGCGCCGAGGTGACCTACCTTCCGGTTTACGACAACGGCATTGTCAAAGTCGAGGACCTGGCGGCCGCCATCCGGCCCGATACGGTGCTGGTCACCATCATGTTCGCCAACAACGAAATCGGCACCGTTCAGCCCATTGCGGAAATCGGCGCCCTCTGCCGCGAGCGGGGCGTGCTCTTCCACACCGACGCGGTGCAGGCCGTCGGCCACCTGCCGATTGACGTCAAAGCGCAGAACATCGACATGCTGTCGATGTCCGGCCATAAATTCCACGGCCCCAAGGGCTGCGGCGTGCTCTACATCCGCCGCGGCGTCAAGCTGCCAAACTTCATGGACGGCGGCGGGCAGGAGAAAAAGCGCCGTGCCGGCACCGAGAACGTGGCGCAGATTGTCGGCATCGGCGAGGCCATTGAGGCCGCGTGCGGCAAGCTTGAAAGCGAGGCAAAAAGGCTTTCGGCCATGCGGGACCGCCTGATGGACGGCATTCTCGCGAAAATTCCGAACAGCCGCGTCAACGGCGACCGCACCCACCGCCTGCCCGGAAACGCCAATGTCTCCATTGAGTTTGTCGAGGGCGAGTCCATGCTCATGCTGCTCAACATGAAAGGCATCTGCGCCGCCTCAGGCTCCGCCTGCACCTCCGGCAGCCTGACCCCCTCCCATGTGCTGACCTCCATCGGCCTACCGGCCGAAATCGCCCACGGCTCGCTGCGGCTGACTTTTGCCGAGGAGTCGACAGAGGAGGACGTTGACTATATTCTTGAGGTGCTGCCCGGCATCGTGGAGCGGCTGCGGGCCATGTCGCCGCTGTCTAAATAAACATCACCCCTCAGATTGAAAGGACGTAACCATGTACAGCGAAAAAGTGATGGACCACTTCGCAAATCCGCGAAACGTGGGTGAAATTGAAAACGCGAGCGGCGTCGGCGAGGTCGGCAACGCCACCTGCGGCGACATCATGCGAATGTATCTCGACATCAAGGACGGGATTATTCAGGACTGCAAATTCAAGACTTACGGCTGCGGCGCCGCCGTGGCCACCTCCTCCATGGCCACCGAGATGATCAAGGGCAAGACGATTCCGGAGGCCCTCAGGGTGACCAACGCCGCCGTGGCCGAGGCGCTCGGAGGCCTGCCGCCCATCAAGATGCACTGCTCGGTTCTGGCCGAGGAGGCGGTTCACGCGGCCCTGCTCGACTACTGTCAGCGCGAGGGGCTCGACCCCATGGTTCTGCTCGGCTTTGACCATGTCAAGCAGGACGTCCACGACGCCGAATAAGATGTGACTTTATCCGCCCGCGGCGGGCAGCCGGAAAAAGACCGGCTGCCCGCCGCGAATAAGTTTGCGCATGAAGTCTGTGGTTGCCGACCTCTTAGGCGGGGCCTGAAAGCGCCGGCGAAATTTTGAATGAGGAGGCACCTGCCATGCCGCATGTGGTCATCAAACTGGTGGAGGGGCGCACTGAAGAACAAAAGCGTGAAATCATCCGCCGCATCACCGACGTTTTGGTCGAGGTCGCGGGGACTGTGCCCGGCAACGTGTCGGTCGCCTTTGAGGACATTAAAAGCTGCGACTGGAACGAGCAGGTCAGCCTCCCCTGCATTTACGGCAGGCGCGAGACCGTTCTCAAATGGCCGGACTACCTGCCGGAAGACGAACAGCCGTAATATTGCGCCATTATCTTACAAATTTTTTTAAAAATACCACTTGACATTTACGTAACGTCAACCCCTATACTGTGGTTCAGGAGGCGATGAGATGGAATACACCGTGACGGCGCTGGCCCGTCTTTCGGGCGTCAGCACCCGGACGCTGCGGTATTACGACACCGTCGGCCTGCTCAGGCCCGCTCGCGTGTCGAAATCCGGGTATCGCATTTATGGGAAAGAGCAGGTCGACCGCTTGCAGCAGGTGCTCTTTTACCGGGAGCTCGGGATGCCCCTCTCGGACATTGCAAAGCTCTTGGACCATCCTGATTTCGACAAAGGGGCCGCGCTTCACGCCCACCTTGCGGCCCTCACGGCTGAGCGCGACCGGCTTGCGGTGCTCATCGACACCCTCCAGACAACCATTACGCATAGGGAGGCAGGAACCACCATGGACGACGGGGAGAAATTTGAGGGCTTCAAGCGGGAGCTTCTGGCCAAAAACGAGGAGAAGTACGGAGCCGAAATCAGGGCCAAGTACGGGGATGAGACGATTAACGCCTCAAACGCCAAGCTGATGGGCTTCACAAAAGCCCAGTACGACCTCATGCAGCAGGAGGGCGAGGCGCTCGCCGAGCTGCTCGACAGGGCCGTGGCCACAGGCGCCGACCCCGCGGGAGCGGAGGGCAAAAAGGCCTGCGAGCTGCACAAAAAGTGGCTTTCGAACACCTGGCCCACCTACAGCCCGGAGGCGCACCGGGGACTTGCGGCCATGTACACGGCCGACGAGCGCTTTACCGCCTACTACGACAAGGACCGGCCCGGCTGTGCCGCGTTTCTGAAAGCGGCCATCGACGCCTACGCAAAATAGCGCCCCAAAAGTAAAGGAGTCCCCTAAAAAAGGGGGCTCCTTTAAATTTGGTATTACACTTTTGTCGATTGATGTGTTATAATAAACATGCAACGTGCGGTTTTGACAGACGTAAGTCTATGTTGTCAAAGCCGTTTTTTATTTTTTGGAGGTGCTGTGAAATGGACATCCTGGGGGCAAAAGTCACCCACCGGCAGTTCGGAATCGGAGAAATTGTCGGGCAGGATGAACGCACCGTGACCGTTCGGTTTGATGAGCAAGGCGACAAACAGTTTGTGTATCCTTCGGCCTTTGACGGCTTTCTCACCTTTGTCGATACGGCGCGGAAGAGAAAAATGGAGGCGCTGCTTTTAGAAATTGAGGCGCAGACCGCCGCCGAAAAGGCCCGGCATGACGAGGAGGAGGGCCGCCGTCACGCGGCCGAACAGTTTGAAACGCTTAAGCTTAAGCGGAAAACAACACAGGGCCGCAAGCGGAAATGACAAGGGCTCCCCGGCAAAGCTGCATACACAAAAAAGAGGAGGCTCGCCTCCTCTTTTTGAATAGGAGTTCCGTATTCTCCGGCGTGGGCGCGGGCAGGTCTCATTTACCGCACACCCTCGCGGCCAGCATGTCCATGGCGTCAAGGTACCCTTGAAACCCCCGCCCCTTGACGGTGGCGACGCAGGCCGCGCCGACGTAGGACACCTGCCGGAAGGCCTCTCTTTTTGACACATCCGAGATGTGCACCTCCACCGTCGGCACCCCCACCGCCTTGACGGCGTCGAGCAGCGCCACCGAGGTGTGGGTGTAGGCGGCCGGGTTGATGACAATGCCGTCGTACCCCTCCCCGGCTTCCTGAATCCAGTCGACAAGGTCCCCCTCGTGGTTGGACTGGCGGCAGACAAGCCGGGCCCCAAGCGCCGCAGCGTGGGTCTCGAGCATGGCGACAAGCTCCGGGTAGGTACCGGTCCCGTAGATGCCGGGCTCCCTGCGCCCAAGTAAATTCAGGTTTGGCCCGTTGATGACCATGAACTTCACTTACATCCACTCCTTTGCAATGAGCCGGGCGGCCTCGTCGGCGCCGCCCCGGGCGTCGACCGTGACGTCGGCCGCCGCCTCGTAAAAGGCCCTGCGGGCTTCCCACATCTCCTCAAGCGAGCCCTTTTGCGAGAGCGGCCGGCCGTCTTTGGGCAGCGCCGAAATGTCCCGCACGAGGTGGCAGACCCGCCCGTTTTGCCGCATCGCAAGCCGGTTTTCCGTCCGCAGCGGCGTGCCGCCGCCACAGGCGATGACGGCGCCGTGCAAAAGCCCAGCCGCGGCCATGCGCCCAGCCTCCAGCTCCCGGAAGGCCGGCTCCCCGAATGTGGCAAAATATTCCGGGATGGGCATGCCGGCCGCCGCCTCAATGTCGGCGTCGAGGTCTAAAAACGGCCGGCCCAAAAGCTGCGCGACCCTTTTGCCCACCGTCGTCTTGCCGCTGCCCGGCATGCCGATGAGCACGATGTTGCGCTGCAGGCGGTCAACCGCCGCCGCGCAGCGCTCAATGGCGTCTTCCCCGATGCTTTTTCCCGAAAAGAGTTCGGCGGCATGGGCCGCCTGGGCCGCAAGCATGGGCAGCCCCGCCGTCGCCGCAATGCCAAGTTCAGCCGCCCGCGACACAAACCGGGTTACGAGGGGGTTGTAGACGACGTCGATGACCCCTATGCAGCCCGGAAAACGGGCGGGGTCGGCCGGCATGGCGTCCACATTTGGCGCCATGCCCAGCGGCGTGGCATTGACCAGCACTTCGGCGTCATAGTGGCGGACCAAATTGTCATAGTTGTTCTCCCCCCGCCGCGAGACGATGACTATCTCCCTTGCGCCGCCGTCCTTTGCCACGGCCGTCGCCGTCTTTGCGGTGCCGCCCGAGCCGAAGATGACCGCCTTGCGCCCCGCAAACGAGATGCCGGCGCGGGAGGCGAGATAGGAGAGCCCATCAAAGTCGGTGTTGTAGCCCATGAGCCTGTTTCCTTTTTTGACAACGGTGTTGACCGCCCCGATGCGGGCGGCCCTGTCGTCCACCTCGTCGCAGAGGGTCAAGGCCAGCTCCTTGTAGGGAATCGTGACGTTGACGCCGTCAAAGGCGCGGGCGGCAAAAAACGCCCGCACCTCCCCCTCCTCCATCGGAAAGAGCTCGTAGTCGCAGCCCCACAGCATTTTGTGCAGGAGGGGCGAAAAGCTGTGCCCCAAGGGCTTACCAATGAGTCCGTACACTTTTTACCACCCCAGTTTAGTATTCATCCCCTACTCCGGGTAAGCCCCGAGGAAGATGAGCTGCTCGGTGCAGTCGGTGAGGCTGCAGATGACGGCCGCCGTCTCGGGGTCCCGGATATCGCCGTCGGCGTCGAGGTAGAACTGGAACTCGAAGTCGTGGCCGGGGATCGGCCGGCTCTCGAGCTTTGTGATGTTGAGCCCGGCCGTCGCAAACCGGGAGAGCACCTCGTAGAGCGAGCCCGGCCGGTGAGCCACCCGGAACATGATGCTGATGCGGCTGGCCCCCTCGAGAATTTGCAGCTCCTTTGAGATGCACAAAAAGCGGGTGTAGTTGTTGTCGCTGTCCTGAATGTCGCGGGCCAGCAGCTCCAGCCCGTAAATAACGCCGCACTCGGTCGAGCAGATGGCGGCAAGGTCGCCCCGCGGGGGCTGCGCCGCCGTGCGGGCCGCGACCGCCGTGTTCTCACACATCGTGACCTTGACCCCCGGCAACTTTGCGAGAAACTCCCGGCACTGGCCGATGGCCTGCTCGTGGGAGAGGATTTCTTTGATATTTGAGAGTTTTGCGCCCGGCTTTGCGGCAAGGCTGTGGGAGACCCGCAGCTTGATGGCCCTGGCGACCGCGAACCGGTGGTGCTGCATGAGGTCGTAGACCGCCAGCACCGAGCCGTGAATGTTGTTTTCAATGGGAAGCACGCCGTACTCGCAAAGTCCGCCCCGCACGGCCCGCGCCACCCCCTCAAAGCTGTCCATGAACGTGATGTCGGCCCCCGGAAAGAGCTTGTCGCAGGCGATGGCCGAATAGGCCCCCTCAATGCCCTGACAGGCGACGGCCGCCTGCGCAGGCAGCTTGCGCGGGGAGTTTCGGAGCGCTTTTGCGATGTCGGCTGCCAGCGGCGATTCCCCCGCCGTAAGCGTCGACTGGCGGGCGCGGCTGATGTCAAACAGCGTGCGGTAGAACATGCGGACATAGCCGTCATAGGGCGGCTCAAGCTCGGCCGTGCGGCGGGCGAGCACCGCCCGCTCGCGGCTCTTGTCGAGCACCGGCAGCCCCCTGCCTTTTTTATACCGCCCGATTTCTTCGGATACGACAAGCCGCTGCAAAAACAGCTCGGTCAGCTTGTCGTCAATGGCGTCAATCTGGCCTCTCAGTTCCTCTATTTCCATGTGGTCCTCCCGTCAAGATAGATGTCGAGCAGCGCGACGGCGGCGGCCGCCTCGACGGCCGGCGCCGCCCGCCGCACGATACAAGGGTCGTGCCGGCCGGTAATGGTGATTTCCGTTTCGCGCATCCCACTGAGGTCGACGGTGCGCTGTATTTTTGCAATGGACGGGGTCGGCTTTAGGGCGACCCGGAAGATGAGCTCGCCCCCTGTTGTCATGCCGCCCAGCACCCCGCCGCAGTGGTTGGTCTCGGTGACAACCCGACCGTCTTTAAGAATGTACGCGTCGTTGTGCTGCGAGCCCTTCATGCGGGCGGCTTCAAATCCGTCTCCGAATTCGATGCCCCGCACGCCCGGCACCCCGAAGAGAGTCGCCGCAATGCGGTTTTCCACGCCGCCAAACATGTGGCAGCCGAGCCCCGGCGCAAGGCCCTGCGCCCTGCACTCGACTATGCCGCCCACCGAATCGCCCTCCGCCGCCGCGGCCGTTATGGCCGCCTCCATGTCGGCGGGGTTTCGTTTGCCGGCAATTTCGAGGATTTCAGAGGTCACCGTCACGCCCTTGTCTGCCAGAAGTTGCAGGCAGACGCCTCCCGCGACGCAGAGAGGGGCCGTCAGCCGCCCGGAAAAGGGCCCGCCGCCCCGCATGTCGGCGTCCCCGCCAAAGCGCATAAATGCCGGAAAGTCGGCGTGTCCAGGCCGGGGGATATTTTTGAGGGCCTCATAGTCGGCGCTTTTGACGTCGGTGTTCTTAATGACGGCACAGAGCGGCGCGCCGGTCAGCACGCCGTCAAACAGTCCCGACAAAAACGCCGGCGTGTCGGCCTCTTTGCGGGCCGACGACAGGGCTCCGCCCGGCCGCCGCCTCTCTAAAAAGGCGCAAAGCGCCGTAAGGTTGAGCCGCGCCCCTGCCGGAAGGCCGTCCATGACGACGCCGATGGCCCCGCCGTGGGACTCGCCGAAAATTTGAATGCGGATGTTGTTCCCATAGCTAAAGGACATGTGCCGCACCTCCAAGCGCCGCGTAATCCGCGAAAAAGTCGGGGTAGGATTTATTTATTGCTTCGCACCCCCGCACCGTCACAGGGCCCTGTGTAAGTCCCGCCAAAACGGCCGCCGCCATGACCATGCGGTGGTCTCCGGCGGCGTCAACCGCACCGCCCGCAAGGCGCTCTTTGCCCCATACGGTCAGGGTGTCGGCCCCGGCCTCGGCGGCGCCGCCCACGCCCCGGATGAGCTCGGCTGCCACTTCCAGCCGGTCGCTCTCCTTGAGGCGAAGCCGCGCCGCCTTGGTAAATCGACAACTCCCCCGCCTTCTTGCGGCGAGGGCCGCCAGCACCGGCAGCAGGTCCGGGGTTTCGTCAATGTCAATTTCAATATCGCCGTCCCGGCGAATTTTATCAATGAGTTCCGGCGCCGCCCGGTCGCCCTGGGCGCTCTCCAAATTAAGCCCCGTCACTGTGACATCGGGGAAAGTGAGCCAGACGGCGGCGTTTGACCAATCGCCCTCCGCCGTGACCGCCCCCGGGCTGACATAGGTCTGTCCGCCCGGAATGTGCCCAACGCCGGCCTCGACCCCAAAGAGCCGCATGGCGGCAAGGGTCATGTTGACATAGGCGGCCGACGAGAGCGGGGTCGTCAGCGTAAGTTCGCTATCGCCCGCAAGTGTCGGCAGCGCCAGCAGCAGCCCCGAGATGTACTGGGAGCTGACATTGCCCGGCAGCCGGAAGAGCCCGGGCCGCAGCGTCCCCGCCGCCTCAAGCGGCAGCCGGTGAGAGGAAAACTTCACGCCGGCCCCCTCCAGTGCCTCACAGAGCTCCGCCATCGGCCTGCCCGGCAGCCGTCCCCGCGCCGTCATGGAAAACTGTTTTGCAAGTGTGGCCGCCACCGGCAGCAACAGCCGCGCCGTTGTGCCCGATTCGCTGCAGTCGAGCGCCGGGTCGGCGGCTTGCCGCCTGCCTGCCGCAACCGTGATGAGCCCATCCGAGACCGTCACGGTCCTGCCGAGCGCCCGCAGGCAGTCGATGGTGGCCGTCATGTCCTCCGAGAGGCCGCGAAAAGCGATACCGGTCTCCCCCTGCGCCAGCAGCGCGCAAATTAAAAGCCTGTGGAGCTGGGACTTCGAAGACACGGCGGCCACAGCTCCCGAAAGCTCGCGGGGCTCAAGGCGGATATCCATCAGGCAAGGCCCTCCTCAATTATCCGGTCAAGCTGCTCCATGGTCACTTGGAGGAGCCGGTCATAGACGACTATCGTGATGCCCCCAGCCCCCCGCTTCTTGTCGGCCCGCGCGGCGGACTTGACGGCGTCTATTGAAATGCCGGTCGCTATCGGCAGGCCGAGCTTTGTCAGCACTGCTTCGAGCTCACGGGCCGAGCCCGCCGGGGCAAGCCCCCGCCCCTCGGCCGCCCGGGCCATGGCCGCCATGCCGACGGCGACCGCCTGCCCGTGGGGGACGGTGTAGTCGGAGGCGAGTTCAACGGCGTGGCCGATGGTATGCCCGAAGTTTAAGAGCATGCGCCGGCCCCCCTCTTTTTCGTCGGTCTCGACGATATCCCGCTTGTGCCGGCAGCAGGCCGCCACCATCTCGGCGGGCGGCAGCTCCCACGGGCGGCCGCCGAATATCATGCCGTATTTGACGACCTCGGCCATGCCGCCCGCATAGGTCTCGGGGGACAGCGTCTCAAATGTGCCGGGGTCGCAGAGCACTAATACCGGCTGCCAGAAAGCCCCGGCCATGTTCTTGCCGCAGGCGAGGTCGACCGCGGTCTTTCCGCCGACCGATGAGTCGACGCCGGCCAGCACCGTCGTCGGAATTTGCAGATAGTCGATGCCCCGCCGGTAGAGGGCGGCGGCAAGTCCGCCGAGGTCCCCCGCCACGCCGCCGCCAAGGGCGACAAGCAGGCCGCCCCGGTCAAGCTCGGCCGCCCCCATGGCCTCGAGCAGGCGGGTTAAGGTCTCCATATTTTTGCTGCGCTCTCCCGGCGCAAAAGTGAACAGGGCCGTCTGATACCCCGCCGCTTCGTAGGAGGCGCGGACGGTCTCGCCGTAGAGCGACGCGACCGTCTCGTCGCAGCAGAGCATGGCCCTGCATGGTGCCTTGACGGACGCAGTCAGGGCGCCGCAGTCCCGAAGCAGCCCCTTTTCAATCAGTATATCATATTCTCTTTGAGTCCCGACATGGAGCTTGATCACGCCGCACCCCCGTCAAGGCGGATTTTGCGCTGCTTGCCCTCAGTGAGCAGCTCGGTCAGCCGCGCCTCATCACCCGAGGCGATGGCCTCTCTGAAATCCGAAAGCCGCGCCTGGAGCAGGTCCAGCTCATGCGCGAGAAAGTCGCGGTTTTGCAAAAACAGCTCGGCCCACAGTTGCTCGTTGAGGTAGGCCACCCGGGTCATATCCTTGAAGCTGCCGGCCGAAAAGCCGGCCTGCCGCTCGGCCGTGGGGCTTGTGATGTAGGCGCTCGACACGACGTGGGCGAGCTGCGAGGTATAGGCGATGACGGCGTCGTGGGCCTCGGCCGTCGCCGTGACGACGCCGCCAAAGCCTACCAAGGTGAAAAAGTCCGTCAGCATCTCAGCCTTGTCCCCCGGCTCGACTAAAATCATGGACGCGCCCTTGAAGAGGTCGGCACGGGACGCGCCGTAGCCGGTCTTCTCAATGCCGGCCATCGGATGTCCGCCGACAAAGGCAAACTCATACCTGGCGGCCGCCGCCCGCCCGGCTGCGCAGACCGCCCGCTTGGTGCCGCAGCAATCGATGACGACGGTGTCCTTCGCGACAAGCGCGCCTTTTTCGGAAAACCACGCCTCCGTGAGCCCCGGGGCCAGCGCCACAATGATGAGCTCGCACAGGGGGAGCCTTGAATCCGTCAGCTCGCCGATGACGGCCCCGTCCGCGATTGCCGCCGCCAGGACGGCCTCGTCTTTGTCGTCCCCCAGCACCTTGTGCCCCGTGTGCGCCGACACCGCTTTGGCCATGGAGCCGCCGATCAGCCCCAGTCCCACAATTCCGATGACCATATTCTCTCCTCAAACCGTTTCGGCTCTAAATCGGTGGGGCAGCACAGCAGTGACTGCGGC
>DATMXT010000193.1:0-4207 GCA_035561375.1 Terriglobales bacterium
GTATATACATAATAGCATATACTTAGGCTCAGGTCAATCATTTTTTTGCTTTTAAATAGGCATTTTTTTAATATAAATGATATTTAAACGTCAATTTGGCGTTCAAATAACCGGTTGACCGTCAATTCTCCGAATCGAGCTCAGTGAGCAGCGCCGCAATGCCCGAGGCAAGCCGCTCCACCTGTTCGGGATCTCTGCCTTCGACCATGACCCGGATGACGGGCTCTGTCCCCGACTTTCGCACGACAACCCGGCCCTCGTCCCCGAGCTCCTCTTTGATTTTCCCGATGGCGCTGCGGTACTTCTCCGCCGTCTCAAAGGACTCTTTGGTCGGCTCCTTGACCTTGACGGCAATGCCGACTTGCGGGAATGGCTCCATGGCGGCGGCCAAGACCGAGAGCGGCAAGCGTTTTTCATGGAGAATTTTTAAGAGATACACGGCCGCAAGCTGGCCGTCCCCCGTCGGCGAGTGGTCGCGCAAAATGAGGTGGCCCGACTGCTCGCCGCCGAGGTTGTAGCCGCCCTGTTCCATGGCCGCCATGACATGGCGGTCCCCGACGGCGGTCGTGACATACTCGAGCCCGTGCTCTTTGCAATAGGCCGAAAGCCCCATGTTGCTCATGTTGGTCCCGACAATGGCGCCGCCCTTGAGGCTCCCCCGCTCCGCCATGTACCCGGCGAAGATGGCGAGCAGCTTGTCGCCGTCCTGCACGGCGCCCTTCTCGTCGACCACGATGACGCGGTCGGCGTCCCCGTCAAAGGCGACGCCGAGGTCCGCCTGTCCGGCCAAAACCGCCTCACACAGCCTCTGGGGGTGTGTGGAGCCGCAATGCTCATTGATGTTGACCCCGTCCGGGGCGATGTGTAAGTAAGTGGCATCAAGCCCCAGCCGAGAGGCTAAACGCTCGATTGTCCGCGACGCCGAGCCGTTCGCGCCGTCAAACACGACTTTTACGCCGGAAAGCTCACATCCGGCCACTTCGCAGAGGTGGTCGACATAGTCCTCAATGGCCGCGTTTGCGGTAAACACCCGGCCGACTTTTTCCCCCGACACGCGCATCTCGGGGAAATTCCCGTCTTCGACGAGCTTAGTCAGCCGGTCCTGCTCCGCGTCCGACAGCTTTGCGCCATCCGAGCCGAATATCTTGATGCCGTTGTGCTCAAAGGGGTTGTGGGAGGCCGACACCATGATGCCGGCGCAGGCGCCGTAGCGCTTCATCAGATGGGCGACGGCCGGCGTCGGAATGACGCCGAGCAATATGACGTCGACGCCGGCTGAGCAAAGCCCCGCCGCAAGGGCCGCCTCCAGCATGTCGGAGGAGATGCGGGTGTCCTTGCCGATGAGGATTTTTCCGCCTGTTTGCGGGGCGAGCGCCGCGCCCGCCGCCTGCCCGAGCTTCATGGCAAATTCGGGCGTGAGGGCAACGCCGGCCACACCGCGCACGCCGTCGGTTCCAAATTTCAGTGCCATCGATTTAAGTCACCTCCAGGAAATCTGTGCGGCCGGCGCCGCGGGGAACGGAATGCCGAGATGGTCGTACACGAGCCTTGTGACGCAGCGGCCGCGGGGCGTCCGGGTCAGAAAGCCGATTTGAAGCAAATAGGGCTCGTAGACCTCCTCAATCGTGATGGCCTCCTCGCCGACCGTGGCGGCCAGCGTGTCAAGCCCCACAGGGCCCCCGCCGTAGTTGACAATGATGGAGGTGAGAAGCCGCTTGTCGAGATTGTCGAGCCCCAGTTCATCCACTTCAAGCCGGATGAGGGCCGTCCGGGCAATGGTCTCGTTGATGACGCCGCCGCCCTCCACCTGCGCAAAGTCCCGCACCCGCTTTAAAAGCCGGTTTGCGATGCGCGGGGTTCCGCGGGCACGGGAGGCGATTTCGGCCGCCCCGTCCGGTTCAATGGGGATGCCGAGCACGCCGGCCGAGCGGTTGACGATGGCGACAAGCTCCGGCACCGTGTAGGGGTCGAGCTTGAGCGGCACCGAAAAGCGGTCGCGCAGCGGCCCCGACAGCTGGCCGAACCGCGTCGTCGCGCCAATCAGCGTAAACCGGTTGAGGTCGAGCCGAATTGAGCGGGCCGACGGGCCTTTGCCGAGGATGATGTCAATGGCGAAGTCCTCAAGCGCCGAGTAGAGCACCTCCTCCACCGTGCGGGACAGGCGGTGAATCTCGTCGATGAAGAGCACTTCGCCGGCCTCAAGGGTCGTGAGCATGGCCGCAAGGTCGCCGGGCTTTTCAATTGCGGGGCCGGAGGTCACCCGCATGCCGGCGCCCATCTCGGCCGCGATGATGCCGGCCAGCGTCGTCTTGCCAAGGCCGGGCGGGCCGTGCAGCAGCACGTGGTCAAGGGGCTCGCCTCTTGTTTTTGCGGCCTGCATGAAAACCCGCAGGTTGTCCTTGATGCGGGTCTGCCCCACATACTCGTCAAGCCGGCGGGGCCGCAGGCTCACTTCAAACGACCCGTCCTCCGGCACGTCGCGCGGCGTCATAAGCCTGTTGTCGAGGTCAATTTCAAAGCCCGCGTCTTCGCTGCGGTCCCGTTCATATCCGAAAGTTTTCGACATCCGCTCACCGTCCTACTTCATGAGTTCCCGAAGGGCCAATTTGATGATCTCCTCGACCGGCATCCCCTGTGTATTCATGTTGCGAATGACCCGCAGCGCCTCGCTTTGCGAATATCCCAGCACCACGAGGGCCGACACGGCCTCGTCGGCCTCGCTGCCGATGGCAAGCGCCGTCCGCCGGCCGCTCGCCGCGGGCTCCCCTGCCGCCAGCTGCTCCTTGCCGATGCGGTCGGTCAGCTCTAAAATGATGCGCTGTGCCAGCTTGTTGCCGACGCCGGCCGCCATGGTCAGGCGTTTTGTATCCTTTGTGACGACGGCGATGGCAAATTGTTCCGGCGTCACCTCGGCGAGAATGGAGAGCGCCACGCGGGGCCCGACGCCGGTGACGGTCGTCAGCATTTTAAAGCAGTCGAGCTCGTTTTCGGTGTAAAAGCCGAAGAGCTCAAGGGCGTCCTCCCGGACGTTCAGGTATGTATAGGCCGTAATTTCGCTGCCCTTTGCGGGGAGCTGCCGCAGCGTCCCGTAGGAGGTCAGCAGCTTATACCCGATGCCGCCGGCCTCCACCACCATGTGGGATGCGCCGATGGCTGCCAGCGTTCCTTTGATATAGGCGTACATTCCGTCACCACCCCTTGGATAAATTTATGCCGCGTTCCTGTCGATTAGTATCTCGACAGCAGGGAGCCCGCCGTGTGCGCGTGGCAGATGGCGACGGCCAGGGCGTCCGCCGTGTCGTCGGGCCGGGGCACTTCGGAGAGGTTCAGCAGTACCCGCACCATCTGCTGCACCTGACTTTTCTCGGCTCTGCCGTAGCCGACGACGGCCTGCTTGACCTGTACCGGCGTGTACTCGGCCACCGTCAGTCCGCACTGCTCCCCCGCCAGCAGGATGACGCCCCGCCCTTGGGCGACCGGAATTCCGGTCGTGACGTTGTTGGTGAAGAACAGCTGCTCGACCGACATCGCGTCAATCGGATATTTCGCCGCGAGCGCCTTTAAAAAATCGTAAATTTCACGCAGCCTGCGCGGCAGCGCGTCCCCGGCCGGCGTTTTGAAAGTGCCGTACTCGAGGGCTTTGAACTTATTCGACTTGTACTCGATGACCCCGTAGCCCACCGAGGCGACGCCGGGGTCGATTCCAAGTACGATCATAGCACTCCCTCCGCGGCTTTAAGCACGCCGACAATTGCGTTGTCGTAGTTGGTGCCGCCCTGCATAAAGGCGCAGTAAGGCTCCCGCAGCGGCCCGTCGGCCGAGAGCTCAATGGAGGAGCCGCCGACAAAGGCCCCCGCGGCCATGACGACCTGCGAGGTGTAGCCCGGCATGTCCCAGGGCTCCGGCGTCACAAAGGAGTCGATGGCGGAGCCCGCCTGAATGCCCTGGCAAAAGGCCACGAGCCTTTCGGGGGTTTTAAGGTAAATCTGCTCCACAATGTCGGTCCGCTCGTCGCACCAGCGGGGCGAACAGGCGTACCCGAGCTCCTCAAAGAGGGCGGAGGCGAAAATGGCGGTCTTGAGCGCGTTTGCCGTCACTTCGGGCGCATAGTAGATGCCCTGCAAAATCGGCCGGTTTTGACCGATTGATGCCCCGACTTCCCGCCCCAGCCCCGGCGAAGTGAGCCTGCCGGCGCACAGGACGACAA
>DATMXT010000194.1:0-3850 GCA_035561375.1 Terriglobales bacterium
TGGATATGCTGTGGGGTCTGTTTTATGTCTGAAGGCGGCGAAAAACTCCTATGAAACAAGCATTTCGGTGAGAAAATATGAAATTATGAAAATAAGGAAAACTCGGCTCCCCTTTTTTGCGGGCTTTCGGTCACATGCGCGACTGCGCGAACTTTTGAATGTTCGAGGCGTTCGCAAACCGGCTGACTTTGCCGCCCTCGACGACGACGAGGGTCGGCGCCTGCATGACGGCGTATTCCCCGACGAGCTCGGGGGACTCCTCCGCGTCGACAAGGCGGTATGTGACGCCCGCCTCTTTTAAAATCGTCTTGGCCGTCTGGCAGTTGGGGCAGGTCTTGGTCACAAACAGGTAGGCCCCGTCGGTTTCGGGCGTGGATTCTTGACTTTTCCCTTTTATCACGGAGTTGTCCGGGTCGTAGAGCCTGCGCTCGCGGTACTCCTCGGCCTTGCCCTCGTTCCAGTTTTGCACCGGCCGGTAGTAGCCCGTGATGCGGCTGTAGACCTCGGCCGAGTGGCCGCAGATGGGGCAGGTAAACTGCTCGCCCGCGAGATACCCGTGGTTTTTACAGATGGAGTAAGTCGGGGAAATCGTGTAGTACGGCAGCTTATAGTGTTCGGCAATTTTGCGCACAAGGTTTGCGGCGGCTTTCCAGTCGGGCAGCTTCTCGCCCAAAAAGGCGTGGAAAACGGTGCCCGAGGTGTAGAGGGTCTGCAGCTCATCCTGAATGTCGAGGGCGTCGAAAATGTCCGACGTAAACCCGACCGGCAGATGGGAGGAATTGGTGTAATAGGGGGTTTTGCCGTTTTCGGAGGCCGCGACGATGTCGGGGTACCGCTCCCTGTCGTGCTTTGCAAGCCGGTAGGCCGTGGACTCGGCAGGTGTCGCCTCGAGGTTGTAGAGGTCGCCGTACTTCTCCTGGTAGTCGGACAGCCGCTCCCGCATGTGGTTGAGAACTTCCTTTGTAAAGGCCTGTGCCTTTGCATGTGTGAGGTCCTCCCCGAGCCACTTGGCGTTGAGGCAGGCCTCGTTCATGCCGACGAGTCCGATGGTCGAGAAGTGGTTTTCGAAAGTGCCGAGATACCGCTTGGTGTAGGGGTAGAGGCCCTCGTTCAAGAGCCGCGTGATGATGTCGCGCTTAATTTTCAGTGAGCGGGCCGACAGGTCCATCATTTTGTCGAGCCGGGCGTAGAAGTCCCGCTTGTCGGCCGCCAGATAGGCGATGCGCGGCATGTTGATGGTGACGACCCCGACAGAGCCGGTGCTCTCGCCGCTGCCGAAGAAGCCGCCCGACTTCTTGCGCAGCTCCCTTAAGTCAAGGCGCAGGCGGCAGCACATGCTGCGGATGTCGCTGGGCTCCATGTCGCTGTTGAGATAGTTGGAGAAATAGGGCGTGCCGTACTTGGCCGTCATCTCAAAGAGCAGCCGGTTGTTCTCGGTCTCGGACCAGTCGAAGTCCTTTGTGATGGAGTAGGTCGGGATGGGGTACTGGAACCCCCGGCCCTCGGCGTCCCCCTCAATCATGGTTTCAATGAAGGCCTTGTTGATCATGTCCATCTCGGGCTTGCAGTCTTTGTACTTGAAATCCATCTCTTTGCCGCCCACGATGGCCGGAAGCTCCGCAAGGTCGTCCGGCACGGTCCAGTCCAAGGTGATGTTGGAGAAGGGGGCCTGAGTCCCCCACCGGCTGGGCGTGTTGACGCCGTAAATGAAGGACTGAATGCAGTTTTTCGTGTCGTAGTAGGACATCTTGTCGGCCTTGACAAAGGGGGCCAGATAGGTGTCAAACGAGGAGAAGGCCTGGGCGCCCGCCCACTCGTTTTGCATGATGCCGAGGTAGTTGACCATCTGGTTGCACAGCGAGGCGAGGTGTTTGGCCGGGGCCGAGGTGATTTTGCCCGGCACGCCGCCAAGCCCCTCCGAAATGAGCTGCTTTAAGCTCCAACCGGCACAATAGCCCGTCAGCATCGAGAGGTCGTGCAGGTGGATGTCGGCATTCCGGTGGGCGTTTGCGATCTCCTCGTCGTAGATTTCGGAGAGCCAGTAATTGGCCGTGATGGCGCCTGAATTGCTCAGAATGAGCCCCCCGACCGAGTAGGTCACGGTCGAGTTCTCCTTGACCCGCCAGTCCGCAAGCTTCACATAGCTGTCCACCACGTGCTTGTAGTCCAGAATGGTCGACTTCATGTTGCGGATTTTTTCGCGCTGCTTGCGGTAGAGAATATAGCACTTGGCGACGTCGGCGTAGCCCGCCTGAATCAGCACCGCCTCCACGCTGTCCTGAATGGCCTCGACATCGATTTTCCCGCCGGTGATTTTCTTCTCGTAGTCCGAGGTCACCTTGAGGGCCAGCAGGTCGATGATGTCGGGGTTGTACTGCTTGTCTAAGGCGTCAAAAGCCTTTCCGATGGCCGCCGATATTTTTGAAATGTTGAAGGGAACAACCGTCCCGTCCCGTTTTACTACCTGATACATGTCTCCCGCGTCCCCTTTATCTATTGTCATATGTATTTTATCTGCAAGTTCGCCTCACACGCCGCGCAGCCCCGCGATCTTCACATAGGGCGACACGACGTCGAGAAAAGCCCTCATCTCATCGTCCGAAAAGGCGGACAAGCCGCTGCCGAGCAAGTTGCCCGAATCCACGAATTGCTGGAGAAAATATCGCCTGGCCCCCTCGACGGACTTGGCCGTATTGCGCAGGATGTCGGCGTCGTGCAGGCTGCCCACCACCGTCGTGCGAAACTCATAGTCCACGGCATTCCCCAGGAGAAAGCGAATGCTCTCTTCAATTTGGCTATAGTCAAGGGAGGGCAGTCCCGCCGCCTGCGCATAGTGGGCGGGGTCGCTTTTGACGTCCATGGCCACATAGTCGACAAGCCCCTGCGCCACAAGCTCCTTTAACTTTCCGGGAAAATACCCGTTGGTGTCGAGCTTGACGGCGTAGCCGAGCGCTTTGATTTTCCTCAAAAAATCTGGAAGGTCCTCGTGGATGAGGGGCTCCCCGCCCGTCGCGCAGACGCCGGTGAGAACGCCCGTCCGCTTTTTCAAAAATAAAAAAAGCTCCTCCTCCGGGAGGGTTTGGCTGTCCGGAGGGCCTAAGACAAGTGAGGCGTTATGGCAAAAGGGGCAGCGGAAATTGCATCCGCCCATAAACACGGTGCAGGCGAGCTTTTCCGGATAGTCTAAGAGCGTGAGCTTTTGCAGTCCGCAGATTTTCATGTCACACCCCCTTTGGCTGTTTTCTACAACATATTGTTCTCATTGTAGCAGGGTCATACAACATATTCAACTGTTTCGCCGTAGAATTTACACAATTTTTTTTGTAACCATTCCAGTCTTTTTTAAAATCCGTGAAAACGGGGCATGATTGTCACATCTAAAAGCTCTGATGTTGCGCCGCACCGCCGCTTTGGACAAGCTCCGGCGAGGGGGGAATCCTCTTACATCATTTACGATATTTCGCAATAAAATACTTGGAATATATCTGTACCCAAGGCTTCAGCCGCCCCCATTACATTGACAAATTGGCTGTTTGAGGCTATACTTTAATTGCAAATACGAATCATTTGCAATTGCAAATCCAGAGGTGCATCATCATGAAAAAATCTATGCGCACAGGAGCGGCCATGCTGCTGTCCTTGTCCCTTACCGTCCTTGGGGGCTGCGGCGCAAAGGGCGCCGAGGACCCCGCCCTCCAGAGCGGCGACGCCGCCGGAAAGCCGGTTGTCGCCGTGACCATTGTGCCCGAGGCGACCTTTGTCAAGGCGGTCTGCGGGGACGCGGTAGAGGTCGTCACGCTGGTCCCGCCCGGCTACAGCCCCGAAAACTACGAGCCGACCCCCATGGAGA
>DATMXT010000195.1:0-8723 GCA_035561375.1 Terriglobales bacterium
GAGCAATAGAGGGCTTTTCGTCACAGGATATTGCCGATGCTGAGCTTCTCCTGGTCGTAAATGTGGGTGATCAGTTTTGAGAGCCGCGCCGCCTCGACCTCGAAATTGACCATATCCCGCTCCTTGAGGTAGACGCGGGTGCGGATGAGCGACTCGTTTAGCTGGTCGATCTCGCTGTGGTTGGATGTGATGTCGAGCAGGTCCTCAAGGCCGTCCGCGTAGTCTTGAAGGCCCGCCATGGTGGCGTCCGCCCCCTCAAGGTCACCCTGCCGCACCTGCTCGCGGACCCGGTTCAGCGCATCCGTCAGCTCGCCGGTAAACCGGCGGTACCAAAGCTGATTGCCCACGCCCGCAGCGGCAAGCAGGACGGCGAGCAGCAGCGCCAGATACTGGCGTTTCATGTTTTTTGCCTCCTCTCGAGCTCCCAAAGGCGGCCCCTGTGGTCGACGGTGCAAAAGAAGACGTCGGGAAGCAATACGTCCGAGTCCCGAAGAAGCTGCTCCACCGCGGCCTCGTCAATGCCGCAGTCTCTCATGGTCTTCTTATCGAGCACGCCGTCCCGGATTAAAAGCCGGACGACGCCGGGGTCGATTTTCGCAATGTTCAGCTCCTCACGCGTGGGCTGCCCGGCCGACGGCCTCATAAGGATTGACAGCTTGCCGTTGGTCTCGAGCACCGCATAGGATACGTCGGACAACTTGCCGACTTTTTGCAGCCGAAGCTCCTCATAGATGTCGTCGATGGTGATGCGCATTCTTTTGAGCTCCCCTTGAAGCAGCTTGCCTTCGCAGATGACGATGCTCGGATGCCCCGACAGCAGCTCCCTCGTGCGCTGGGATTTGAGGGCAATGCAGGACAGGGCGATCTCCATCGTGACCAGCGCCCCGATGGAGAGCAGGCCGTAAATCATCGGGATGTCGTTGCTCTGCATGGGGACGGCCGCGACTTCCGAAATGAGAATGGTGATGACGAGCTCGGAGGGCTGGAGGTCGCCGACCTGCCGCTTGCCCATGATTCGAAGTCCAATGATGACGGCGGCATACAGGATCACTGTGCGAAGTACGACAACACCCAAAAAAATCACCCCCAAAGCGAGTATTCCCGCAGAATTTTTGAAAATACTTATTGCAATCGGCAAACCGGTATGATACTATATTTAGGCTTGAATAAAAGGTGGTCCGCTGCCGTTTTCGGGAATGAACACCTGTAACATTGGAGGAAAAATCATGGATTATATCAAGGCGCTGACCCAAAGTCAGGTGAAGACAGATATCCCCGACTTCCGTATCGGCGACACCGTTCGGGTGTACATCAAAGTCAAGGAGGGCTCCCGCGAGCGCATCCAGATGTTTGAGGGTACGGTCATCTCTAAAAACGGCGGCGGAATTTCCGAGACATTCACGGTTCGCCGCATTTCCTACGGCGTCGGCGTGGAAAAGGCCTTCCCGCTCCACTCGCCCAACATCGACCGGATTGAGGTTGTCCGGCACGGCAAAGTGCGCCGCGCAAAGCTCTACTACCTCAGAGACCGCGTCGGAAAGCGCGCCAAGATCAAAGAAAAAATTTAGCGGGCTGCGACATCAAAGAGGGGCTTTACGCCCCTTTTTCCTTAAGAGAAATGGGGGATATGCCGAATATGGAGCGCATGCAGGAGTTCTCCCGGGCGCAGCGCAACCTGTTCGACTGGTTTGACTCGATTGTCTTTTCGGTCATCTCGGTCGTCATTGCGCTGTCTTTTGTGTTCCGCGTCGTCGGGGTCGACGGCACCTCCATGGTCAAGACCCTCGCCGACAACGACCGGGTTTTCATGTGGGAGATGGGCTATGAGCCGGCGGCGGGGGACATCGTCGTCGTCACCAAGCTCGAAAAGCCGCTCATCAAGCGCATCATCGCCACGGGCGGACAGACGGTGGACATCGACTTTGAACAGGGCGTCGTCTATGTCGACGGCGCGGCGCTCGACGAGCCCTACACCAACGAGCCGACTTACCGCAAGGAGGACGTGTCCTTCCCCGTGGTCGTGCCGGAGGGGCATGTTTTTGTCATGGGGGACAACCGCAACTATTCGTCCGACAGCCGCACCTCGATTGTCGGCTTTGTGGACGAGCGCTACGTGCTGGGCAAGGTGATTTTCCGCATCCTGCCCTTTGACACTTTCGGCGCCATATGAACATCCAGTGGTTCCCCGGTCACATGACCAAAACCCGCCGCATGATTGAGGCGGATTTGAAGACGGTCGACGCCGTCGTGGAGCTGCTCGACGCAAGGGCGCCCAAGAGCTCGCAAAATCCCCTCATCGACGAGCTGACGAGGGGGAAAAAGCGGCTTGTGCTCTTAAACAAGTCCGACCTCGCCTCGCCCGAGGGGAACAGGGCGTGGGCGGCTCATTTTGAAAAGCGCGGGCACAGGGTGCTCTTTGTCAACGCGCTGGCAGGTCACGGCGTCAGTAAAATTGCGCCGGCCCTGGCGGAGCTCCTTTCGGACAAGCTGGCCCGCGACAAGGCGAGGGGCATGAACAAGGCGCAGCGGGCCATGGTGCTCGGCATTCCCAACGTCGGCAAGTCGTCTTTAATCAACCGGCTGGCGGGCGCCTCCAAAGCGGCGGTGGCCGACCGGCCGGGCGTGACGAGGGGCAAGCAGTGGATACGGCTCGGGGCCGTGGACCTCTTAGATACGCCGGGCATTTTGTGGCCAAAGTTCGAGGACGAGACGGTGGCGCTGCACCTCGCCTACACCGGGGCCATCAAGGACGACGTCATAGACGCAGAGGAGGTGGCCTGCCGGCTCTTAAAGGAGCTGCCGGAGGGGGTCATCGCCTCGCGGTACAGCCTGACGGACTACGACCGGCCGGGGCATGAGCTCCTCACGGACCTTGGCAGGTCGCGGGGATTTCTCATGTCCGGCGGCGCCATTGACACGGAGCGCGCCGCCCGCATTTTGCTTGACGAATTTCGCGCCGGCAAGCTCGGCGCCGTGACATTGGAGTGGCCGGATGATCAAAACGACGTTATTTGAATTTGACGAGGCCATGCGGCTTCAGTACGGCGACCCGCTCTGTGGGACCGACGAGGCGGGGCGGGGGCCCTTAGCCGGCCCCGTCTTTGCGGCGGCGGTCATCCTGCCGCCGGGACTTGAGATTATAGGGCTCAATGATTCAAAAAAGCTGACGGCCGCCCGCAGAGAGGCGCTGTTTGACGAGATTGTCGCAAAGTCTCTGGCCTGCGCCGTCGCAAGCGTGGGGGAGGAGGACATCGACAACCTCAACATCTTAAACGCCTCGATGGCGGCCATGGCGATGGCGGTGGCGGAGCTCGACATTTTGCCCGCGGCGGTGCTTGTGGACGGAAACCGGGCGCCAAAGCTCGACTGTCAGACGGTGCCGGTCGTCAAAGGGGACGGGAAGTCGGCCTGCATTGCGGCGGCCTCCATTCTGGCCAAGGTGTCCAGAGACCGGTACATGGACGAGCTGTCCCTCCGGTATCCGGAGTACGGCTTTGAGGGGCACAAGGGATATCCGACCAAGCTGCACTACGAGCGGATTCTCACATACGGGATAAGTCCCGTGCACCGGGTGACGTTTTTGAAGAACATAGAGGAGAAGCGCCGTGAATTCGAAGGAAAAGGGCCGGTTCGGTGAGCGGGCCGCAGCGCAGTATCTGACCGAACACGGATATCATATCCGCGAGCGCAACTTCCGCTCCCGCCACGGCGAGATCGACCTTGTCGCAGACGACGGGGAGACTTTGATTTTCGTCGAGGTCAAAGCCCGTGCCGGCGCCCGCCCCGCGGAGGCTGTGAACTACACCAAGCAGCGGCGGTTTATTTTCACGGCGCGATACTATCTCGCCCGGACGCCGACTAAACTTAAAACACGGCTCGACATCGTGGAGGTCTTTTTCACTGAGGCGGAGGACGGGCTTCGCGTCCTCAAAATCAACCACATTGAAAACGCTTTTGGCGCGGGGAGGTAGGGTACGTGCTGAGAAAAAGGGTCATCGACACCCACTGCGACACCCTCATGTACTATGCGAGGGACTATTCGGTCTTTAAAGACGGCGAGGTTGACGTCACCTATGACAAGATGGGCGGGTACGAGACCTACCTTGGCACCTTCGCCATGTATTTCGATGCGAAGCTTGAGCAGGCCGAAAGGCTTAAAATTGCAGAAAAATATCTTGCGGCCTACGCCCACATGCTGAAGAGTTATGACATCAAGCGGGTCTTGACGGCGGCCGACCTTGCGGCCCTGACGGGGCGGGGGGCGCTGCTCTCGATAGAAAACGCCTGCTTTTTCGAGGACGACGCGGCCGACCTCGCCAAATACTGGGCCGCCGGCGTGCGCATGTTGTCCATGACCCACTTTTTAAACTCGCAGTTTGGCTGCGGAAACGCGGCGGGGGACACGCCGGACGACGACACCGGGCTGACGCGGCGCGGCAGGGCGTTTATTCCGATGGTGGAGAAGTGCGGCATGGTGCTCGACGTCTCCCACCTGTCGTTTCAGAGCTTCTGGGACGTCTGCGAAGTCGCTTCAAAGCCTTTTATCGCCAGCCACTCCAACGCCTACGCGAAACGGGGGCACAACCGCAACTTGAAGGACGACATGTTCCTTGAACTCGTGCGCCGGGGCGGACTTGCGGGGCTCTGCTTTTGTCCCGCCTTTATCAGCTACAGTGAGGATGAAACGGCGGGCATTGACGATGTGGTCGACCACGCCGAGCACCTGCTGGGGCTTGGCGGGGAGAAGACGCTTTGCATTGGCGGGGATTTTGACGGAGTGGACCACCACGTCACGGGGCTTGAAAACTGCTCCTGCACATGGAATTTAGTGGAGGCCATGCTGCGCCGCGGCTGGAGCGAGGGGCTGGTTGAGGACATCATGTGGGGCAACGCATACCGATTTCTCATGAAAATGCTACCGGAGGTGTAAATCATGGTTTTTTGCAGCACGCGGGATACGGCGAAGAGGGTCACGGGGTCGGCCGCCATCGTCGGGGGCATCGCGCCGGACGGGGGGCTCTACGTCCCGATGGAGATGCCGACTTTTTCAAAGACGGGGCTTGAAGAGCTCTCCAAGCTCTCCTATCAGGAGCTTGCGGCGACCATCCTCGTCAAATTCCTGCCGGAGTTAGGGTACGAGCCACTGCTTGCGGCTGCAAAGGCCGCCTACTCGGCCGAGAAGTTCGGGGGCGAGACGCCGGTCAAGGTGACAAACCTGCTCGGCCGCCAGTCGGTCTTAGAGCTGTGGCACGGGCCGACCTATGCCTTTAAGGACATGGCGCTGCAGCTGCTGCCGCACCTCTTAAAAATGTCGCTGGCCGCGGTGGGGGAGAAAAAAGAGGCCCTCATTCTGGTCGCCACCTCCGGCGACACCGGCAAGGCCGCCCTCGAGGGGTATTCGAACGTCCCGGGCACAAAGGTCGCCGTCTTCTACCCGGCCGGCGGGGTCAGCGAAGTGCAGCGGCTGCAGATGGCCACCCACGCCGCCTCAAACGCCGCGGTCTTTGCCATAGAGGGCAATTTCGACGACACCCAGAGCGGGGTCAAGCGCATTTTCACCAATCCCGAAATGCAAAGACACGCGGACGGGCGGGGGTATTTCCTCTCCTCGGCCAACTCCATCAACCTGGGGCGGCTGCTGCCCCAGGTCGTGTATTATTTCTATGCGTATTTCCAGATGCTGAAAGATAAGGCGCTCACACCCGGCGAGAAGTTCGACGTCGCGGTGCCGACCGGCAACTTCGGCGACATTCTGGCCGGCTGGTACGCCTGCCGCATGGGGCTTCCGATTGCCGACTTCATCTGCGCCTCCAACAGCAACAATGTGCTGACCGACTTCTTCAACACCGGCGTCTACGACCGCAACCGCCCGTTCAAAAAGACGATTTCACCCTCTATGGACATTTTGATTTCAAGCAACCTCGAGCGGCTGGTCTTTGAAATGGTCGACCGGAACGCCGAGACCTGCGCCTCCCTCATGGCGGCCCTTTCGGGAAAAGGCGAGTACAAAATTCCGGCCTCCTGCGGCGGCGCCATTTTCTCCCGCTTTGCGGCCAGGTGGGTCGACGACGGGCAGACCGTCGGGACCATCGGCGAGCTGTGGGACAAATACGCCTACGCCGTTGACACCCACACGGCCGTCGCTTTCCGCGCCCTCATGGACGAGCGAAAGGCAAAGCCCCAAAAGGCGGCGCGGCAGGCGCTTGTCGTCTCGACGGCGTCGCCCTTCAAGTTTGCGACGGCGGTGCTGCAGGGCGTGGGCGGGACGCCGGGTGAAGACGAGTTTAAAAATCTTGAAATGCTCAGTAAAATCATTGAGATGCCGCTGCCGGCGGGACTTGCCGAGCTTCGGGATATGCCGGTGCGGTTTGGAAAATCCTACCCGAGAAGCGATATGCAAAACCTGGTTGCGGCTTTAATGTAAGGTTCATTAAAAATGCCGGCAGAAAACTGCCGGCATGTGAAGGGGTCTATCGCGGCTCGTAGCTTTCGCAGGCTGCGGCGCCCGACGGGGAGCCGATGGCGTTCATCGTAGAGGAACGCGGGCCGACGTCGATGGAGTCGAGCACGCAGGTGTGGTCGTTCGAGTGGTACTTGCAGCTATCGACATAGCAGGCTACACCATGGTTTATATCGCTCATAGAAAATACCTCTCTTTTGAGAATTTGATGCCTTGGGTGCAAAAATAGTATGTGCCGCATAAATTAAAAAATTCCGGCGCAATGGGGGACTTTAGGTGCTGTTTACGATTGCCGACGTGCATCTGTCGGGCCTGGTGGATAAACCGATGAACGTCTTTGGCGAAAAATGGAGCGGCTACGAGGCGCGGCTTGTTGAAAACTGGAAGGCCGCCGTCGGCCCTTGCGACACCGTCGTCATGCCGGGCGACATCAGCTGGGGCATGACGATGGAAGAGGCCATGGCGGATTTTTCCTTTCTCGACGCGCTGCCGGGGCACAAGCTCATCGGCAAGGGCAATCACGACTATTGGTGGACCTCGGTATCCAAAATGAAGAAGGCGCTTGACGACGCCGGTATACGCACAATTGATTTTTTATACAACTGTGCCTACCGCGTGGAGGACTTTGCCGTCTGCGGAACCAAGGGGCACCTCTGGGACTCGGATGAGAGCGAAACACAAAACGCCAAGCTCATGAACCGCGAACTGGCGCGGCTCGAGCTGTCGCTTTGCGCCGGAAAAAAACTGGGCGGCGAGCCGGTCGTATTCCTGCATTACCCGCCGGTCACAGCGGTCTTCAAAAACGATGCATATATTGACCTGATGCTCCGGCACGGCGTCAGGCGGTGTTATTACGGCCACATTCACGGGGCAGGACACCGCGCCGCTTTCACCGGAAAATACCGGGGAATCGAGTTTTCTCTCATCTCGGCGGACTATATAGAATTTTACCCTGTGTTCATAAAATAACCTTTTACAAAAGTCTATCAGCATGGTATAATACAACACGCTGCATATTCAAATTTCGTTATACATATCATCAGGAGGTCCGAAATGAGCTTAGTAGAAAAAAAGCAGCTCGAAGGCTGCCGTATGGAATTCAAAATCAAGGTTGACGGCGAGGAGTTTGCCAAGGGACTCGACAAGTCTTATCAGGTCAACGCGCCGAGGCTCAACGTCCCGGGTTTCCGCAAGGGCAAGGCTCCGAAGAACCTTGTAATTAAGACATACGGCGTCGGCGTGCTGTTCGACGAGGCCATTAAAGAGACCTATCCGGCCGCATATGAGGAAGTCATTTCGGCTGAGAGCTTTGAGCCTGTCGAGTATCCCGATATCGAAATTGACGACATTGACGAGACGGGATATACATTCAAGGCCACTGTCACCGGCAAGCCCCCCGTGAAGCTCGGCAAGTACAAGGGGCTGACGGCTGTCAAGGAGAGTCCCGCCGTCGAGGAGTCGGAGATTGATAACGAAATAGAGAATTTGCGCGAGCGCAATTCCCGCATGGTCGACGTGGCGCCCCGCCCCGTGGAGGATGGGGACATCGCCATCATCGACTACTGCGGCAAGGTCGGCGGGGAGGCCTTCCAGGGCGGAACCGCCGAAAAGCAGCAGCTCGAAATCGGCTCCGGGCAGTTCATTCCGGGCTTCGAGGAGCAGGTCAAGGGGCACACCCCGAACCCCGAAGAGCCTTTCGACATCACCGTCACCTTCCCGGAAGGATATCCGGCTGAGGAGCTCTCGGGCAAAGAGGCGGTATTCACCATCACCCTGCACGCCATTAAGAAAAACGAAAAGCCCCTTGTGGACGATGAGTTCATCAAGGACATTTCGGACGAATTTGAGACGGTTGAGGCTTTCCGCGCCGAGGTCCGCCGCGGCCTTGCTCTTTGCGCGCTTTGCGGCAGGCTTTTTCTCTTTCGCGGAACTCGTGATGAGGTCGACCGCCTTGTTTATGGCGATGTCGGCACACAGTGCTGCCTTGTCGACCATCTCGCGGATTTTATCTTTCTCCATGCCGTACTGCGCGGCGAGCTTGTCGAGCTCGGCCTCAAATTCCTCGTCGGAAATCGAGATGTTCTCGAGCTTGACAATCTCCTCGAGCGCCAGCGTCATCTTGACGTTCTTCTCGGCCGAGGCGGCAAAGTTCTTTCGGAAGTCCTCCATCTTCATCTGGGCGAGCTGGAGGTACATCTCAAGGGTCAGGCCGTTTTTCGAGAGCTGGCTTTTGAAGTTCTCGACCTGGTTGTCAATCTGGCGC
>DATMXT010000196.1:0-2754 GCA_035561375.1 Terriglobales bacterium
CGACAAAGCGGACGGCAGATGCCGTCCGCTTCATGCTGTCGAAAGAATTTTTCGACAGCATGATTTTCTCGGCTCTCCGATTGGCCGAGAAAATGCATGTAAATCCTTATTTTTTTATTCATTAAAAAAATAAGGCCATCATATGCCAGGCGCGAAGCGCGAATTCACTTCGCGCGGGAAGGGCACCGCTCACTTGGCGGAAAACCCCATAGGTTTTTCGCCATTGCTACAGTTCGCATTTCCAGAGCTCGTGGGCCATGGGCCAGTTGTCGGCCCAGGCGTCAAACGGCTCGCTCTCGGTCATGTGGAACCCGAATTTGCCGTAGAGATGCCGCGCCGGCTCCAAAATGTCGAGCGTCCCGAGCCAGACGTGGGTGTACCCCTTCTCTTTGCAAAAGTCCATGGCAATTTGTAAGAGCCTGCTGCCGAGCCCCTGACCCTGCATGGACAGCGCGACGCCAAACCAGCGCAGCTGGGCCTCGTGCTCCCCGCGCCTCAGGATGGCGACGTCGCCGACAATCTCGCCATCCCGCTCGGCAATCCACATCTGGTGCCCCTCGGGGTCGTCGTAAATCTCCGACATGCCCCTAAGCATCTCTTTTTCGTACATCACGTTGAAATGGAACTGCTCCTCATAGAGCTTGTACTGAAAATAGCAGACTAAACTTGGCTCGCCGGGCCGAAACGGGCGGATTGTGATTTCGATTTCACTCGCCATCATTTTGCACCTCTCCCCTGTCGTTGTTTTTAAGCGTCTCCTCTATAAAAGCCATTGCGTCGCTGAGTTTGCGGCAGGTCGCCTCGTCCAGACCCTCGAGCTTCTCGGCAATCTGCCGGCTGCCGTTTTGGTCAATCTCGGCGGCCACTTTTCTCCCCGCCTCGGTCAGCGTCAGCTTCTTGAGCCCCTTGGCGCCCGGCACCGGCTCGCGGGTGAGAAATCCGCGCTTTTCGAATTTGCTTAAGATTCGGCTGACGTAGCTCTTGTCGAGCTGGAGATGTTCGCAGACCTCGGTGGCGCTGACGCCGGGGCGCGTGTAAACCTCGAAAATGACCCGCGCCTCGGTCCAGGGCAAAATTGTCCCCAGATACCGCCTGTTCATGACCTCGAGCCACACCGTGTAATACCGGTTGAACCGGCGGATTTTTTGCACCGTCTGTTCGTCCAACGCCCCGCCTCCCCTCTTTATAATTGAGTTGACTTTGTCAACTCTTATGATAGTCTCAACAGTTGATTTTGTCAACACTTATGGTGAGAAAAAAGCGCCCTACGGGGCGCTTTTTTATATCAGTCCAAATTGTCCTCGGCCTCGGGCTCAATGTCGGCGGGCGGGCTGTCGATGGTCTCGGGGTTGAGCCAGGTGTCCTCCGGCTTGCAGATGACCCTCGCGTTGTTGTAGGCCCACGGGAGCTCCAAAATGGTCTCGGGCGTGTAGTACCGCGTGCCGTCCGGCATGACCTCGCTGTTTAAAACTAAGGCGAAGTCCGGCTTTTCGCCGTACTGCCGGTCGAGGTAAATCGGCATCAAAAACTGGATTTTGCCGGGCTCGCCGCCGTGGGCGCTGCGGTACTGCGGCACGACGAATTTATAGTTGCGCTTGGCGATTTTGCGGGCGTTTTCAATGGCGGTCTCCAAAGTGCTCGTGATGGCCGGAAGGTCCCCTTTTGCGTACATGGCCGTGTATTTTTCGGCAAACCGGTTGCGCTTTGCCCCGTCCTCAATGATGTGGCTGAGGCGGTCGGCCGAGAGGTCGATTTCAATGTCCGAATCGTAGATGATGTCGTCGAGCTTGTGGAAAAACTCCACGACGCCGGGGTAGGGCGTGAGGTCGGCGCCCGCAAAGCCGTAAGTGCGAATCAGGTCCACTTTGCTCGGGGCGACCAGGAGGTTTGAGAGCGTGAACCTGCCGCCGGCCGGCCCGAAGACGTCGCCCAGCAGGTAGACGTCCTGCGCGAATTTGTTCAGGAGGCCCGAATTGAAAATGGCCCGTCTGCGGTCGGTCGAGAAGACGATTTTCTTATAGTTTTTGGACTCGGGGGTGTTGTAGTCGGCCAGCAGTTTTTCAAAGACATACTGCAAATAGCTCTGCAGGATGTCGTACTCGGTCTTGGGCCGGTAGTCCTCCGAGGAGCTGTTGCGGAATTTCCAGGTCTCGCCCGGCAGCAGAATGCTCTCCAGCGAGACAATGAAGGCGTTTGCCGCCGCGTAGGTCTTGAAGCTGAGGTTGCCGAAGCGGTAGGCATTTAAGGCGTTTTCGAGGCGGTACCGCGTGAAGAACTTGACGCCGCTCCACTGGCCGTACCCGTCTTTTTGAAAGACGGCGTAAATTTTGTCGTCCGGGTACTGGGGGTTGGGGTTTGGCGCCAAAAAGCCGGTTTCAATCGCGTACCGGCAGGTTTTCTTTTCGTCAAATTCGCCGCACTGCAGGTTTCCGGCGGCGTCGTAGGAATAGTTGAGCTCGCTTTGCGCGTTGTAGGCCCGCTGAATGTTCTCGTCAAGCTCGGCCGCCGTGACGGGCGCGCCCGCGAGGGCCGAGAGCTCCGACAGGTAGCTGCCCTGATTTTGAATGTATCCGAGCGCGAAAAGGCCGGTTTTTGCGTCGCTGTATTTTTTTCTCATTGTCCACCCGCTTTCTTCAATCCGTTAAAGTATACCGCATCGGGGCGGAAAATTCAACGGCGGGGGCGCAAAAAAAGGCCGCGGAGAGCGTTCCCCGCAGCCTGCTCTTACTATACTAAAGGGTCTTCGACATAGCC
>DATMXT010000197.1:0-10963 GCA_035561375.1 Terriglobales bacterium
GAGATATCTTTCAATATATCATTATCTTTCAGCACCGTGAAAATGTCAACTGCCATACGGCGGTCGGCCTCGGAAAAAAATGCCAGCATCGCCCCCGGAGGCTGCCCTTCCGGCAACTCCATGGTCACGACCGGAAGTCCCGCGTCGGCTGCCCCTGCCTGTCCCAAAATGCGCCAGCTGTCACTGATGACGTAAGCGCCCTCGGGAAGTTGCATGATGCAAAGGGGCGTTGCGGCCGTGACCGCAATGCGGGCGGTCCCCGGCGGGAGCAAAGTGATTTTTACCTCTTCAAGATAGGGCAGCGCCTGCAGCAGCGTCTTTTTAATGCCTGTCCGGGGGAGCAGCAGCAGCCGCTGGCCCGGCGCAATGCCGCTTGTCTCCACAATGACCTTGTCGCCGTACCGGTTTTGTCCCGTCACCTCAATGTCGGTGACCAGCAGTTCACTGACGGCATAGCCCGCGAAAATCATGAGGACGACCAGCACCAAAAGTGAGCAGAGCAGCATAAGGCGTCGCCTCGCCTTATGCTTGCCGGCCCTCTTCTTCACTTTCTTTTTTGGCACCTTCAATTTTCACTCCCAAGGCCGTGAGGTCTCTTGCGATATTCTCATAGCCTCTGTCTATGTACTTTCTGCCCGAAACCGTTGTCACGCCCTCGGCCGCGAGCCCCGCAATGATGAGGGCGGCCCCGCCTCGCAGCTCAAAGGCCTCCACCGCCCCGCCCCGCAGCTTTGGCACGCCGGTCACGGTGGCCGTGCGCTCCGACACGGTGATGTCGGCGCCCAGTTTCATCAGCTCCGGCACATGCCGAAACCGGTTTTCAAAGACATTCTCATTGATGGTCGTCACGCCGTCGGCCGAGCAGGCCACCGCCATGAAGGGGGCCTGCATGTCGGTCGGAAAGCCGGGGTAGGGCGCCGTTTCAATGATGCCGGCCGAGTGCAGACGACCGTGTCTGCGCAGCCGGATTCCGTCGGCGCCGTCCGACACTTCACAGCCCATGCGCCGCAAAGCCGAGAGGGCCGGCGCCATTTCGCAGCCCCTTGCGCCCTTGACAAAGATGTCGCCGCCCGCCGTTGCCCCCGCCGCGAGCAGCGTGGCGGCCGCAATGCGGTCCGGCATGACCTGATAACAGGCCGGGTGCAGCGCAGCCACGCCGTCAATGCGGATGACGCTGCTGCCGGCGCCCTGAACCCGCGCCCCCATGGCGCACAGCGCCTGCTGCAAGTCGAGAATCTCGGGCTCCTTTGCCGCCCCCCGAATGAGGGTCGTGCCCGGCAGCCGCACGGCCGAGAACATGGTGTTCTCCGTTGCGCCGACCGACGGATACGGCAAAATGACCTCCGCCGCCGCCGCTTTGCGCCACCGGCAGGTCACGCGGTTTTTCCCCTGTATGACTTCCGCCCCGAGCGACTCAATGGCCGCAAGGTGCATATCGATGGGCCGAAGCCCGATTGCGCACCCGCCCGGCGCCGAGATGGCGCCTTCGCCGCACCGCCCGAGGAGGGCGCCCAGCAGCATGATGGAGGAGCGCATTTCCCGCATTAAGTATTCCGGAACCTCGCTTTTGGTGAGCTGGGAGGCGTCGACCGCGACGGTATCGCCGTACTGAGACACCTCGCATCCGAGCTCGGCAAGGATTTCAAGCATGACCCTGACATCCACAATATCCGGACAGCCTGTCAGTACGGTGACGCCGGGGACAAGCAGCGACGCGGCCAGAATCGGCAACGCGGCATTTTTCGCCCCCTGCACCGACGTCTCTCCCGAGAGCCTATGCCCTCCAAAGACGCGGTATTCGTCGTTTAGAATTTCCACCAGATCAGCCCTTCCGCATTTTTATGGTTCGACCCATAATATGCACAAAAGGGCTAATTTGGGATTAAGGGGGCGCAAAGGCCGGGGTTCCTTCGCCTCATCCATGTAAAAGCGGCAGGACGGTGTCATAAATGCGCTGCGCCGAGTCGTAGATGGCAAGGCCGTGCGCCGCCTGCGACATGGCGCCAAGTCTTGACCTGTCCGCCAATAGCTCTCCCGTCAGCTTCCAGAGCAGCGCGCCTGTGCAGTTCTTCTCCTCAATGAGGAGCGCGGCCCCGGCGTCGGCAAACGCCTTTGCGTTGTAATACTGGTGGTTGTTTGTGACATTGGGCGACGGAATGAGGATGGAGGGCTTGCCCATGACGGCGATCTCCCCCAGCGTGATGGCCCCGGCCCTCGTGATGACAAGGTCTGCCGCAGCCATGGCCGTGTCCATGTCGTAAATGTACTCTCTGAGGTCGATGTCGGGCAGTGCTGCGAGGTCGACCCCCATGGCTTTGAGGTCCCCCGGCATCCACCGGATGCCAAACTGCCCCGCCGCGTGGATGTGCCGCAGGGTGCCGGTCGGCGCGTGCAGCCGCATGAGCTCCATGATGTCCTCGTTGAAGGGGCGGCTGCCCATGCTGCCGCCGAAAGTCACCAGCAGCGGCTTTTCGCCGACGTGGAGCTTTTCGCGGGCGGCCTCTCTGTCGGAGAACAGCATTTTCTCATGGATGGGGTTGCCGACCAGCACCGCCTCGCGGCGAAAATACTTCCGGCTCGTGTCGAAGCTTACCATGAGCCTGTCTGCCCGCCTTGCAAGCTGTTTTGTCGTCAGCCCCGGAAAGGCGTTTTGCTCGTGGATGGCGGTCGGGATTTTCAGGTCGCAGGCAGCCCAGATGACGGGTCCGCTGATATAGCCGCCGGTGCCGATGACGATGTCGGGGGCAAACTCCCGCAAAATCTCTTTCGACTTGCCGATGGCGGCGTACGCCTTGACGGCGCTGCGGATGTTTTTGAGGTCGAACTTTCTGCGCAGGCCGTAGACCTCGAGCGTGTAGAGCCTATAGCCTGCCTTGGGGACGAGTTTGCTCTCAATGCCGTAGTCGGTCCCGACAAAGCGTATGTCGGCGTCCGGATGCCGGGCTTTGAAGAAGTCGGCGATGGCGATGGCCGGGTTGATGTGGCCGGCCGTTCCGCCGCCCGAGAGCAGCAGCTTCACGAGAATCAGTCCTTTCGCAGCCGGCATCGCCTGGAGACGGCGAGCACAATGCCCATTTCAAAGAGCAGCATGACCAGCGACGTCCCGCCGTAGCTGAAAAACGGGAGCGAAATGCCGGTATTCGGCACTAAATTGGTGACAACCGCAATGTTGAGAATGGCCTGAATGGCCACCTGCACCGTGATGCCGGCGACGACCAGCCCCGAAAACCGGTCGGGGGCCCGCAGCGCGATCGTAAATCCGCGCCAGACTAAGAGCGCGAAGAGCAGCACGATGAAGACGGCGCCCACAAGGCCGAGCTCCTCACAGGCGATGGAGAAAATGAAGTCGTTTTGCGGCTCCGGAATGTAGAGGTATTTCTGCCGGCTGTTGCCGATGCCAAGCCCGAACAGCCCGCCCGAGCCGATGGCGTAGAGGCTCTGAATGGTCTGGAACCCGTCGCCCAAGGGGTCGATGAATGGGTCGAGCCAGACTTTTATTCGGTCTAAGGCGTAAGTGCTGATGAGAATGATGCCGGCGATTCCGCCGACGCCCACGGCGCCCGCGACCGCGATATAGGCGATGCGGATGCCGCCGATGAACATCATAACGCCGCCGATGGCAAATAGCAATACCGTGGCCGAGATGTGCTTCTCAAGCGCCACAAGGCCGCAGAAGACCCCCAGCAGCGCAGTGCAGGGCACAAGTCCCTTGGAGAAGGTGTGCATGGTCTTTTGCAGCCTGACCATGAGCAACGCCATGCTCAAAATGAGGGCCAGCTTTGCGACCTCCGAGGGCTGAAAACCGAACAGCCACCGCTGCGCGCCGTTTTTATTGGTGCCGATTCCGGGAATGAGCACAAGCACAAGCGTGATGACCGAAAAGGCAAAGGCCGGAATGACCGTCATCCGCAGCAGCTTGACGGTCAGAAACCTCGCCGTGCCGAGCATGACGATGACGCCCAGCAAAAACCATCTGAGCTGGAGCCGGATGAAATAGTAGCTGTCCCCGAACCGGTAGTAGGCGTTGGCGTGGCTGGCCGAAAAGACCATGACAAGCCCGGCCGAGCACAGCAGCATGACGAGCACAAAAAACGGGAGGTCGATGCCGTTGTCCTGCTCGAGTTTACTGTTTTTTGTCATGCACCGGCCCCCCTCCGTTAATTATATGGCTATATGGCGTAAAATCCCGCGTATCCAAGCCACGCGAGAATGCACAGCAGCGTGGAAATGAGGGAGAAGCGGATGACAATCCGGTTTTCGCCCCAGCCCGACATCTCAAAGTGGTGGTGCAGGGGCGCCATGCGCAAGAGGCGCTTGCCGCCGGTGGCTTTGAAGTAGCCCACCTGCAGAATGTCGGAGAGGGCTTCGGCCACATAGACGCCCCCGCAGATGACAAGCAGCACCGGCATTCCGGCCGCAAAGGCGAGCGCCGTCACCATTCCGCCGAGGTACATGGAGCCGGTGTCCCCCATGAAGACTTTGGCCGGCTTCCGGTTGTAAGGCAAAAAGCCTAAGAGGCCCCCGAACAGCGCCGACGCCGGGAGCCACAGGCCGTCCGCCCCGAGCCGCCAGGCGATGCCCATGAAGAGCGCCGCGACCGGCAGCGTCACGCCGGCCGCAAGGCCGTCGAGCCCGTCGGTGAGGTTGACCGAGTTGACGGCGCCGACCACCACAAAAAGGGCCAGCGGGTAGTACAGCGTTCCAAGCTCTACCGCGTACCCCGTAAAGGGAATGGCGACGCTGGTGGAAGTCAGCCCCGCCGAGGTCATGGCGGCGATGTAAGCGCCGCCGGCCAGAATGTGCAGCGTGAGCTTCTGCCTGGCCGACAGCCCTAAATTGCGCTTTTTGACCACTTTGATGTAGTCGTCGGCAAAGCCGACGAGGCCAAACGACAGCGCGCAGAGCGCGCAAAGGAGCGAGCTGACGTCGCCGAGCGAGAGCATGCCGGACAAAATGGCCCCCGTGATGCCGAGCATGAAAGCGATGCCGCCCATCGTGGGGGTTCCGGCTTTGCCCTGATGCCAGACCGGACCGTCCTCGCGGATGACCTGCCCGAACTTCAGCCGCCGCAAAAACGGGATGAGGAAGGGCAGGGTCCCGGCCGTCAGGGCAAAGGCCGTCAGCGGTATCAGCAGCTTACTCATTTTTCCGTCTCACCCAGCAGCTCGTGGACAACCTCGCGCTCATCAAAGTGGATTTTGCCGGTCGCCAGAATCTGATAGGTCTCGTGTCCCTTGCCGGCGATGAGCACCGTGTCGCCGGGGCCGGCCTGCGCCAGGGCGTGGGCGATGGCCTGCCTGCGGTCGACCAGCACCTCGTGGGGCACTGTGGTCCCCGCAACACCCGCGTAGGCGTCGTCAATGATGCGCTGCGGGTCCTCGGTGCGGGGGTTGTCACTGGTCAGAATGAAATAGTCGGAGAAGGCCTCGGCCGCCTTGGCCATGAGGGGCCGCTTGGTGCGGTCGCGGTCCCCGCCACAGCCGAAGACCGTGATGATGCGCCCCTTTGAAATGCCGCGCAGCGCGCGGCCGATGTTGTCAAGCGAGTCCGGCGTGTGGGAGTAGTCGATATAGACCGTGTAGGGCGTGTTCGTCGGCACGACCTCAATTCGCCCCTTGATGCCCTTTGCGCTGCGCAGGGCCTCGGCCGCCTTTGTCAGCGGCATGCCCATCGCGACGCAGACCGTCAGCACCCCAAGCGTGTTGTAGACGTTGAATTCCCCCGGCAGGGCGGCGTTTACCCGGGCAATCTGCCCTTTGGTGACGGCCTGATACTCCACGCCGTCCGGCTTTAAGATGACGTTTTTGGCCGTCATGTCGGCCTCGTCGGCCGAGGTGGAGTAGGTCATGTTGAGGGGGGCCTTGGAGCGCAGCAGCAGCTTTGCCGTCGCGGCATCGTCGTAGTTGAATACGGCGGCGTCGCAGACGTCAAAGAGCTTTGCCTTGGCGGCGAGATAAGTCGCCATGTCGCCGTGGTAGTCGAGGTGGTCCTGGGTCAGGTTGGTGAAAAGCCCGCAGGCGTACCGGATGCCCTCGACCCGGTGCTGGTCCAAGGCGTGGGAGGAGACCTCCATAGCGCAGTGGGTGCAGCCGGCCTCCACCATTTCGGCGAAATAGCCCTGCAGCAGCATGGCGTCGGGCGTCGTGACGTCGGCCTCCACCGTGCGGGTACCGGTGTCGATTTCAACGGTGCCGACAAGTCCGCACTTGCCGCCCGTCACGTCGATGATGTGCTTGAACAGGAAGGCCGACGAGGTCTTGCCGTTGGTGCCGGTGACCCCCATCATAATGAGCTTGCCCGAGGGGCGGTCAAACCAGTTGGCCGCAATGAGGGAGTAGGCCGCCCTCGTGTCGGCGACGACGACGGTGTTTTCACCGCTCGCCTCCTCGGACACGACGCAGGCGGCGCCGGCCTCCACGGCCTGCGGGATATATTTGTGGCCGTCTGACTTCGTGCCGCGAATGGCAATAAAGAGCATGCCGGGTTTGACGGACCGGCTGTCGGCCGTAACGCCGGTGATTTCGCATGACGGCCGGGCGGTCATGCTTACCGCCGAAACGCCTTCAAGCAGTTCTCTGAGCTTCATGGTGCAACCTCCTGTCGGATGCTGACTGTTGTTTTTCCTTTTCGGGCATCTGCGGCGAAAACTATGGCTAAGCGCCTGACGCGTGCCAATCCGCCTCGTCGTTGTGAATGAACTCCACCTCCACAACCGAGCCGAGCTCGGCAAACGACCCCGCCGCCGGCGACTGGGAGGCCGCCGTGACGCCGCTCTCCTGTATATCTTTGCCCGTTGCGCGGATGTTGAAACCGGCGCCGGTCAGAATACTTTCGGCCGCAGCCGGCGTCAGCCCCTTCACACTCGGCACTTCGGCGATGGTATAGGACTCGCTCTCGGTGTAGAGCAGCACTTTGCCGCCCGCCACGAGCTTTGAGCCCGCCCGCGGCATCTGGACCAGCACGCTCTCGCCGCCGCCCTCCATGACGATGGGGTTAAAGCCGGCGGCCTTGACGGCTTTGCGGGCCTCGTCGGTCGCAAGCCCCGTGACGTCGGGCACCGTCTTTTCAAGGGAGGCCAGCTCCTCCTCGGTGTACTGCGGCATGACGCCGAGATAGGGCAGGATGTCGGCAAACATTTTGCCGACGGTCGGGGCCGCGATGACGCCGCCCGACACCACCGGGACGCTCGGTTCGTCCATCATGAGTAAAATGGCGATCTGGGGGTCGTCGGCCGGCGCAAATCCGCAAAATGAGGAGACTCTTTTGTCGGCCACGCCCGACTCATTTTTCTGGTCGATTTTCTCCGAGGTGCCGGTCTTTCCGCCGATGCGGTAGCCCTTTACAGCCGCGTTGCGGCCGGTGCCGTCGGCCACAACGCTCTCGACCAGCATGCGCATGGTGGCCGAGACCTCTTCGGAAATGACCTGCCGTTTGACCACGGTGTCAAAGGTCTTGATGACGTTCCCGTCGTCGTCGACGACCTTGGAGGCGATGCGGGGCTCCAGCAGCTCCCCGCCGTTGACGACGGCCGAGATGGCCGTGATGAGCTGGAGCGGCGTGACTTTGAACGTCTGGCCGAAAGCCGAGACCGCGAGCTCGACGGCGCCGTTATCGATGACGCTGCGGGAGTGGAAAATGCCGGCGGCCTCGCCGTAGAGGTCGATGCCGGTCTTCTCCATGAACCCGAAGGCCTTGACGTAATCGTAAAAGGTCCCGCCGCCGACCCTCGAGGCCAGCTCCATGAAGACCGGGTTGCAGGAGTTGCAGATGCCCTGT
Source organism: Terriglobales bacterium (assembly GCA_035561375.1). GTDB lineage: Bacteria > Bacillota > Clostridia > Oscillospirales > Feifaniaceae > DATMXT01. The sequence goes on from DATMXT010000197.1 coordinate 7,777, forward strand.
GTCAGCGTCTCGCTGCCGTGGCCGCCGTATTTCCAGCAGGAGATGCGGGTGCCGGCCACCACTTTGTATCCCGGGCAATAAAATCTGTCGCCAAGCGACGTCTTGTTCTCCTCAAGCGCCATGGACATGGTCATGATCTTGAAGACCGAGCCCGGCTCATAGGTGTCGGCAATGGCCTTGTTTCGCCAGGAGGACTGCCAGATCTCCATTTGCCGCTTGGTGTATTCGTCGCCCGTCAGCCCGTCAAGTTCCGCGAGCAGCGCCTCATCGGTGATCACACGGGGGCTGTTTAGGTCATAGGCCGGGTAGGTCGCCATGGCCAGAATTTCGCCGGTGTTGACGTTCATGACGATGGCGGTCGCCCGGTTGGCGACCTTGTATTCGCTGACGGCGTTTTCGAGGTGCTTTTCAATGAAGTGCTGAACCCCTTCGTCGATGGTCAACACGAGATTATAGCCGTTGCGGGCGTCGATATACTTCTCGTATTTGAAAGGCATGTCGGTGCCCTGCGCGTTTTTCAGCGTGATGATGCGCCCCGGCATTCCCATCAGAATGTCGTTGTAGTAGGCCTCGACCCCCTCGATGCCGTTGCCGTCGATGTCGGTGAAGCCAATGACATGGGCCGCGAAGCTGCCGTAGGGGTAATACCGCTTGGAGTCCTCGGCCAGGGCCACGCAGGAGAGCTTGTGCTCCGTGATGAGCTTTCGCACTTCGTCGGCCTGCTCCTGCTCGACCTGGCGTTTGACCACCTCATAGTAGTTTTCGGCCTGCATTTTTTTGAGCAGCGTCTCCTGCGACACCCCTAAAATGCGCGAGAGCTCGGTTGCCACAAGCTGCATGGTCTCGGTGTCGCCCTTGGCAATTGACTTTGGAGCGATATAGACGGTCTCGGTTGAGGCCGAGACCGCCAGCGCCTTCAGATTCCTGTCGTATATGGTCCCCCGCTTGGGGGTGATGACGGTGTCCCGCACCTGCTGGTCGATGGCCCTCGCCTGATAGTCCTCATGTTTCAGAATCTGGAGATTGAAGAGCTGAATGACGATGGGGAGAAAACACACGAACATAAAGAGCCCGAGCACGAACACCATGCGGTTTTTCATTTTTTTTGAGACCGGCCCGCCGTCCGTCATGCGAATCACCCCCACTCAAACTATTATATTTATGGGCTAATTCACATATTCGCCAAGTTTTAAGGCCGCGCTCTTGAGCATATCGATTGTGCGCACCGCCAAGCTGCGGTCGTCCTCCACGACTTCGCCGTGGTCGCTGCCCGTGAGGTGGACATAGACGATCTGGTCCTGTTCGAGCTTTTGCATATAGAGCTCGTCGGTCGCAATGGACTCAACCTCCTTGAGGTTGGTGCGCATGTCGAGGATGGCCTGCAATTTTTTCTGCTCGCTGAGTAGCTCCTCGTGGCGGGACTTGAGGGAGGCGGCCTGCGCCGTCAGCTCGGTCAGCTGAGTGGAGCTGAGCACGATGCCGGCCAGCATGAAGACGACAAACAGGCAGATGCAGGCGTCGCGAAACAGCGTCCGCCGCGCCTCCTGCCTGCGCCTTTTGTTGACGATGGAAGTCACGTTGTGAAGGCCCTTGCCCTTGTTCCTCGTGTCGAACACCGACATGTCATATGCAACGCTGACCTTGCCGGCCGAGATGCCGTACAGCCTGTCCCCTTCATCTTGTCTGTTCAAGGTGTGCCTCCCGTTTTTCGAATGCGTACCCTATCTTAAACGCTGCCCCGTCTTATAATTTTTCCGCCACCCGAAGCTTTGCGCTGCGGCTGCGGGGATTTTCCGCAAGTTCCCGCTCCGACGGCAGCATGGGCCGCTTTGTCACCAGCCGCACCTCCGGCTTGTGTCCGCAGACGCAGACCGGCAGGGAGGGCGGGCATATGCAGCCCTTGGCCATTTCGGCGAAAGTCTCTTTGACAATGCGGTCCTCGAGCGAGTGGAAGGTGATGACCGCAATTCGGCCGCCGTGGTTCATCCGCTCGCAGGCCGCCCGGAGGGTGAGCCCGATGGCCTCAAGCTCCGTATTGACTTCTATGCGAATCCCTTGAAATGTGCGTTTTGCCGGGTGCTGCGCCTCCCTTCGGGAGGCGGCCGGCATGGCCCCGATGACGATGTCGGCGAGCTGCCCCGTCGTCGCGATAGGCCCCTTCAGGCGGGCTCGCACAATTGCGGCGGCAATTCGTCTGGCGTGGCGCTCTTCGCCGTATTTGAAGAGGATTTCAGCCAGCCGCTCCTCGGAGTACTCGGCCACGACCCGCGCCGCAGTCAGCGCGTCGTCCCGGTTCATGCGCATGTCGAGCGGGGCGTCCTGCATATAGGAAAAGCCGCGCTGCGCGTCGTCGAGCTGAAACGAAGACACCCCGAGGTCGAGCAAAAGGCCGTCGATTTTCGCAATGCCGAGCTTGTCCAAAATGGCGGCAAGCTCCCTGAAGTCGGCCTTGACATAAGTGACGTTTTCGAAGTTTGCAAGCCGGGCCCTCGCCCGCTCGTGGGCGTAGGCGTCCTTGTCGATGCCGATGAGCCGGCCGCCCGGAGAGAGCTTTGCGGCAATGCGCTCGCTGTGGCCGCCGCCCCCCATCGTCCCGTCGACGTAAATGCCCCGGGGCTTGATGTCGAGCTCCCAAACGGCCTCCTCGGCCATGACCGGATAGTGGCTAAACACCGGACTTCTCCATGACGGCCAGCACGTCCTTGTCCCCCATCGTGCCCTCAAAGCCGTCCCAGCTGGCGGCGTCCCAGAGCTCGGCCCGGCTCTCGGCCCCGACGATGACGACGTCCTTCGTGAGGTTCGCGAGCTTGCGCAGGTTGGCGGGGATGATGATGCGGCCCTGTGCGTCTGGCACGGCCTCCTCGGCGTTTGCGAAGAAAAACCGCTGCATGTTGCGGGCCTCCCCGAGCGGCGCAGACCGGATGCGGGAGGAGAGCTTGTCCCACTCCTCCATGGAATAGAGGAAGAGGCAGCCGTCAAGGCCCCGCGTGATGACAAAAGAGGCCCCGAGGTCTTCCCGAAACCGCTGCGGTATGATGACCCGGCCCTTGACGTCCATCGTGTGCCGGGACTGTCCGATCAGCATCTGCGCTCGCCTCCTCCCCCACTTAGTGGTACTGAAACCCACTTTTCACCACTTACTTAGTATCATACCACAAAAAATCCGTTTTGCAAGTGCAAATCCCCG
>DATMXT010000198.1:0-3043 GCA_035561375.1 Terriglobales bacterium
CGTAAGGGGGTGGGACCATGCTGACACTGAAGCGCTCGGATGGACGGCTGACTTCGCTGCCCATCGACTGCATCGCTCCGTCTCGACATCAGACCCGCCGCGTCTTTGACCGGGAATCGCTCTTAGAGCTTGCCGACAGCATTCGCAGGCACGGGCTGCTGCAGCCGGTGTCGGTGCGGGAGACCGGCCGGGGCAGCTACGAGCTCATTGCGGGGGAGCGGCGGCTGCGGGCCTGCCTCATTGCGGGGCTCAAGAACATTCCGGCCATCGTCATCGACCGGGACGATAAGGAGAGCTCGGCCCTAACCCTCATTGAAAATCTTCAGCGCAGCGACCTCAACATCTTTGAGGAGGCGGAGGGCATTGCCCAGCTCATCCGGGAGCGGGGCATCACGCAGGAGGAGGCGGCCGGCGTCATTGGCAAGGCGCAGTCGACGGTCGCAAACAAGCTGCGGCTGCTGCGCCTGCCGGAGGAGCTGCGCGAGGCCATCATCACCGCGGGGCTGACTGAGCGGCACGCCCGCGCCCTGCTGCGCCTGCCGGAAGAGCAGTGGACCGAGGCCCTCCACCGCATCATCACGGGGGGCATGAACGTCAAGGAGGCCGAGCGGCTGATTGAGCATATGCTGACCGCCCCGCCCAAACCCCGTCGCAAAGGCGTCATCAAGGATGTGCGGCTGTTTTTTAACACGGTCGACCGGGCCATCGGCATGATGCGGGAGGCCGGCGTCGCCGCGAAAATGCGGGTGGAGGAACTGCCCGACTGCTACGCCTGCACCATTCGGATTGAAAAAAGAGCCTGATCTACTTTATACATACGGTATGCCGGCGCGCCCCGGCCGTCCCCCCTAACGGCCGGGGCAGAGCACCTACTCTCCCTTTGATGTTTCACGTGAAACATCAAAGGGTTTTTTTTTTGGCCCGCGCTGTTTCACGTGAAACAGTGCGGGGGGTTGTATTTTATTTCCTGCCGCTTTATAATAGACGTAATCGGCCCGACACGCGGCCGAAGGCGGTCAAAGGGGGAAAAGGCTTGGGCAAAATTGTCGCAATTGCCAATCAAAAGGGTGGAGTGGGCAAGACGACGACGGCCGTCAACCTCGCGGCGGAACTCGGCGCGCTCGGAAAAAAAGTGCTGCTGGTCGATTTCGACCCACAGGGGAACTCGACGACGGGTCTCGGCGTCAATAAACGGGGGCTGGAAAAGTCGACCTACACGGTGCTGACGGGGGAGACCCCCATCGTGGACGCGCTGCTGCCAACCGCGGCCGAAAACGTGCTGATTTTGCCGACCGACAACAATCTGGCCGGGGCGACCATTGAACTCGTGGCGGCCTCCGACCGGGTGGAGCGGCTGAAAAGCAGGCTGCGGCCCATGCGCGCGGCCTTTGACTACATCCTCATCGACTGTCCGCCCTCGCTGGAGCTTCTGACCATCAACGCCCTGACGGCGGCCGACACGGTGCTGGTCCCGACCCAGTGCGAGTTTTTCGCGATGGAGGGGCTGTCGCAGCTCGTCAACTCCATTCGGCAGGTGACAAAGCTCTACAATCCGACTCTTGAGATTGAGGGCGTGCTGCTGACCATGTTTGACAGCCGCCTCAACCTGACGGTGCAGGTCATGGCCGAAGTCAAAAAATATTTCGGCCCCAAGGTCTACGCCACCGCGATTCCGCGCAGCGTCCGGCTGTCGGAGGCGCCGAGCTACGGCTTGCCCGTTCGGGGCTACGACAAGCTTTCGCGCGGGGCGCAGCAGTATGCGCAGTTTGCCAGGGAATTTCTGCGCAAAAACGGGGAAGTCCTGCCGGACTGACGGCTTTGCCAAAACAAACTCCGCGTTGCTCACATAAAGACCACAATTGCGGGGTAAAATCAGGAAAAACAAAGGGCCCTGTTTCACGTGAAACAAAGGCTGAGGGGCAGACGTATGGGTTCAAGTCCCATCACGCACGCTTCCATGCACCGCCCGGCCGCCGCGCCCTTTTGCATTCACTTGAAAGAAGGTGATATTTGTGTCGACCAAGAAACGGGGACTCGGAATGGGTCTTGAAGCCCTGTTCGACGCAAGCTCAATAGATGTATCGGGGGGCGCCGTGCGCACGGTGGCGCTGTCGTCGGTCGAGCCGAGCGGGGAACAGCCCCGCAAGGAGTTTGACGAGGAGGCGCTGGCCTCCCTTGCCGAGAGCATCCGACAGCACGGCGTGCTGCAGCCCCTCATTGTGCGGGAGAAAAACGGCCGGTTTGTCATTGTGGCCGGTGAGCGCCGCTGGCGGGCAGCCCGCATGGCGGGACTCGCCGAAGTGCCGGTCATGGTCAAGGACTTTGACGACGCCGCCACTTTCGAAGTGGCGCTGGTGGAAAACCTCCAGCGGGAAAATCTGTCGCCGATGGAGCTGTCCCGCGGATACAAACTCCTCATCGACCGATTCGGACTGACGCAGGAGGAGATTGCCGCCAAAGTCGGCCGCTCCCGGCCCGCCGTCGCAAACGCGCTGCGGCTGGCAACGCTGCCGGAGAACGTCGTCTCGCTCCTCGAGGCCGGCAAAATCACCGAAGGCCACGCCAGAGCCCTCATCGGACTGCCCGGGGAGCGGGCGGGCGCCCTTGCGGCGCTTGCGGCCGACGGGAAAGTGACGGTGCGGCAGCTCGAAGAGGCCGCCAGGAAACCGGTGAAGGAAAAGAGCCCGGAAGCCCCCAAAAAGCCGGCCGTCGACTATGCCGTACACCTTGAAAAACGGCTCGGGCGGGAGCTTGGCCGCAAAGTGCGGGTGCGCCCCAAAAAAATAGAGATTGAATACTATGGCAACGAGGACCTCGACGCTCTGCTTGCGCGCCTCGGCTTGCCCGTGGAGGATGCGTAAGTTGGACGAAAAAAAAGGCCCGGGCTCCCTGCAAATCTACGTCGCCGTGTTCTTTGCCATTGCGCTGCTCTTCATTGCGATTGCGGGATTTTTGCAGGAGCGGAGCCTTGCGGCGGCCGAAGAATACGACAATATGCTGGAGGAGCAACAGGGCCATATCGCGCAAAACGACACCATGCTGA
>DATMXT010000199.1:0-4828 GCA_035561375.1 Terriglobales bacterium
GGCTGGGGTCGGGGTAGTTCGTCGGGTTGTCAATCATGAGCACTTCGCCCGAGGTCTTGGTGATGCGGTAGCTGACCGAGGGGGCCGTTGTGATGAGCTCCATATTGTATTCCCGCTCGAGCCGCTCAATGATGATTTCCATGTGTAAGAGCCCCAAAAACCCGCAGCGAAAGCCAAAGCCCAGCGCCACCGAGGTCTCCGGCTCAAAGAGCAGCGAGGCGTCGTTGAGCCGCAGCTTTTCGAGGGCGTCTTTGAGGGCGCCGTATTCCGAGCCGTCAAGCGGGTAAATGCCGCAGAAGACCATGGGCACGGCCGGCCGGTAGCCCGGCAGCGGGGCCGCCGCCCTGCGGGCGGCGTGGGTCACGGTGTCGCCCACTCGCGTATCGGCCACGGTTTTGATGCTGGCCGTCAGATAGCCGACTTCGCCGGCTGAGACCTGCGCGGCAGGCTCCAGCCGGGTCGCCCGGAGATACCCGACCTCGACGACGTCAAAGGTCGCGCCGGTCTGCATCATGAGAATTTCGTCGCCGGCTCTGAGGGTGCCGTTGAAGACCCTGAAATAGACGATGACCCCGCGGTAGGCGTCGTAATACGAGTCAAAGACGAGGGCCTCAAGCGGGGCATGGGGGTCGCCAACGGGCGGCGGAATTTGCGCGACAATGCGCTGGAGCACCTCGTCGATGCCAATTCCAAGCTTTGCCGAAATCATGGGGGCGTTCTTCGCCTCAATGCCGATGATGTCCTCAATCTCCTGCTTGACCCGCTCGGGCTCGGCGGCCGGCAGGTCAATTTTATTGATGACCGGCAGCAGCTCCAGGTCGTGCTCCAAGGCGAGGTAGGTGTTGGCCAGCGTCTGGGCCTCGATGCCCTGCGCCGCGTCGACGACCAGCACCGCCCCCTCGCAGGCCGCAAGCGACCGGCTGACCTCGTAGTTGAAGTCGACGTGTCCCGGCGTGTCGATGAGGTTGAGCTCATAGGCCTCGCCGTTTGCGGCCGTGTAGTCGAGCTTGACGGCCCTGGCTTTGATGGTGATGCCCCGCTCCCGCTCAAGCTCCATATTGTCTAAAAGCTGGTCCGCCATCTCCCGTTTGGGCACCGAGTCGGTGCGCTCAAGGAGCCGGTCGGCCAGTGTGGACTTGCCGTGGTCGATGTGAGCGATGATGGAGAAATTCCGTATATGGCTTAACTTCATGCGTGTCTCCCAAAAATGAAATAGATGGACGGCGTCTTTGCAGAATTTGGTCCGGGTATTCGGCTCAAGGATTGGCCAAGTCATGATATCACAAGCGCAGGGCGCGCAGTGATATCATGGTCGCATGTGCGTTCACCCGCAAGGGTGAAAATCGCACGCGATTAAATCAAGATATAATGACCGCACTTCGGTCATTATATCATATCCGGTTTTGGGGTACAATACCGCTATGAAACGACGTCTCAAAAGCTTTGTCATCGGCTTTGTGCTCTGCCTGACGGTCATTGCCGTCGCGGTGGGGCTTACGGCCGTTGCCGGAGAGGCGCTGTCGGCCCTGCGCACCGAGGAGGGCGACATTCAGATTGAGGCGCTCGGAACCTGGCTTGAAATTCCGGCCTATGTTCTGGACGGGGCAAAAGAGGCTTTTTCGCGCATGCAAAAAGCGGCGGAGTATGCCGCTCCGCCGCTTTCGAACACGTTTAAAATGACATTCAATTTTTGTCTTGATGCCCTCCAAGCGCCTCCGTAATGCTGGCTTGGGCGCTGCGGGTGTGGTTGTCGGCCAGCTTCTCGGCAAGGTCGGCGTCGCCGGCGATGATGGCGTCGAGAAGCGCGCGGTGCTCCATCAGCACGCCCTGAAGGCGGCCGGGGCTCGTGAGCGACTTGAGGCGGGCCATTTTGACAAAGTTGTGGAAATTGGCCATCATGGAGCGCAGCGGGCGGTTTTTGCCCGCTTTTGCAATGATGTCGTGAAACCGCGAATCGAGGTCGACAATTTTTTCGGCGTTGCCCTTGTTGGCGTAGAATTCTGTCAGGTTGATGACCTCTTCAAGCTCTGTGATCTCCTCAGGCGTGATGCGCTCGGCGGCAAGCCGCGCCGCGAGCGCCTCAATCGCGTATTTGACCACGTAGATATCCTCTATGTCCTTTTTCGATATGCCGACCACGACAACGCCCTTGTTCGGGATGGAATCGACCAGCCCCTGGAGCTCGAGCTGGCAAAGTGCCTCGCGAAGCGGGGTACGGCTGACGCCAAGCTTTTCGGACAGCGCCTTTTCAGTCAAATTTGCGCCCGGCGGATATACACCATTGACGATGTCCTGTTCGAGCTGCTTAAAAATGCGGCTGCGCAAATTGAGTTTGGAGCTGCGTGAGCCCTCGTCCTCATGAACTTGATTCGACATCCCTTCACCTCCATAGAGAATATAGATGCGGGCAATATGTACTGGTTTCATTATAAGGCCGGCGGCAAAAATAGTCAACGGTAATCATACACGTATACATGTTTTAGAGCCGGCCTCGGCCGGGGGCTTTGCGCGGGCGGCAACGGCGCTTGCATAAAGCAAAGGCGGCGCATATGCGCCGTCTTTGCTTTATGCGGAATTTGCCTTTGAAAATTAGTCGATGGTGGCGTAGTTCCAGATGACGTCTCCGGTCGGGAGCTGGATGAGGTCGTGGACTCTGGGCTTCACCATGTTGGGCTTGGTGTAGAAGTAGAGCGGGGCGACGGCGCCGGTGTCCATGAGAATGTCCTCGGCTTCGGCGCAGAGCGCGGCGCGCTCGTCGGGGTCGGTGGTCGCCTTGATTTCGGCGACAAGGGCGTCATAGGCGTCGGCCCAGGTCTGATTGCCGTCCGGGCCCCAGTAGGCACCGACGCCGGCGTCCGCCGTCACAGCGGAGGCGCGGGTGTAGTCGCCGATGGTGCGGCCGAGGCGCGGATAGTTGTTGCCGGAGTTGGAAATGAAGATTTCAAGGAAGTTGACGCAGTCGTTGAAGTCCGCGACCCAGCCCATGCGGGCGGCCTCGGCGTCGCCGGCCTTCAGCTTCTGCTGGAGGGTGGCCCACGCCTCGGTGTTGATGGTGGCGGTGATGCCGAAGGTGTTCCAGGTCTCCTGGACATACTGGATGATCAAGGCGTTTGCGCCGGCGTTGTTGAATGCGAAGTCAATGGCCGGCACGTCGGTGAACTTGATGTCACCCGAAGCAACGGAGCCGGTGTAGGCATAGCCGAGGTCGATCAGGGTCTGGCAGGCAGCGACCTGGTCCTCGGTGTACTTCGCGTTGGCGGTGGAGGGGGTGTTGGTGCCGGTGTACCAGGTGCCGTAGCCTTCGGCCTCGCGGACGTCGGCGTTCTTGCCGTCGCCCAGCGTCTTGGGATAGAAGCCGGTGGCGGCAATCTGTCCGGCCTGAGTGACTTCCTCAACCAGCTCGACGCGGTTGATGAGCTGGCCAAGTGCGAAGCGGGCTTTGGACTGCTCGGGGATGGTCAGCGGCTTGCCCAGAGGCGAGACGTCCTTATGCACGTTGAAGAGCACATACCAGGTTCCGATGAGCTCGCCGAATTTCAGCTCGCCGGGGTAGGTAGCGTTGAGGCGGTCAAACTCGGTGGGGTCAATCGACTGGTCGATGAGGTCGGCCGTGTCGTTCTCATAGGCGGTCAGGATGGCCACGTTGTCTTCGGAGAGGTAGTATTTCACGCCGGCAAGCTTGACATTTGCGGCGTTCCAGTAGTATTCGTTTTTCTCAAAGGAGGCCACGTCGTCGATCTTGTACTCGGTCATCTTGAAGGGGCCCATGCCGACATAGGTGGCCGGGTCAACGGCCCAGGCGCCCTCGGCGTCGGCATTTTCGGTCTTGACCGCATAGAAGGTCGTGAATGCGCACAGCTCGAGGAAGTAGGGGGTCGGCGACTTCAGCTTGACGGTCAGGGTGCGGGCGGCGTCGTCGGCGACGAGGTTCATCGCATCCGGATAGCCCTCAATGATGTCAAAGAGGAAGCCGTAGTCGGCGCCGAGGTCCTCGGAGGCGGCGCGGTTCCAGGAGGCGACCATCTCGCTGGCCTTGAAATCGGTGCCGTCCGACCACTTGAGGCCGTCACGGAGGGTAAAGGTGTAGGTCAGCTTGTCTTCGCTGAGGTCATACTTCTCGGCGAGCTCAGGCGAGAGCTCGGCCTTGCCGTCCACCAGCTGGTAACCCATCAGGCCGGTCTGGGCCAGCCGGATGATGTTTCCGCCGACAGAGGCGCTGTTGAGGGCCGGGTCCATCGTGAGGGGCGTGCCGCCGCCCAGAAATGCCGACGCGACCTTGCCCTCGGCCGGCGGGGTCACGGGGGTCTCTTCTTTCGGGCTGCAGCCTGCGGCCATCGCCATGACCATGGCCGTGGCCAGCAGAAGCGCAAATAGCTTTTTCATAGTAATCCTCCCTGTTTTTATTCAACTCAACCCCGATTTTACGGGCGTGAATTGCCATAGTTGATTTTCGCCGGGCGCTGTCATCAGAGATTGTGGCAGGCGCACCAGTGGCCCGGCGCCACCTCTTTGAATTCGGGACAGCTTTCGGCGCAGGCGGGGGTGGCCCTTGCGCAGCGGCTGCGGAAAGCGCAGCCGGACGGCATTTTGAGGGGGCTCGGAATGTCGCCCTGCAATACGATGCGCCGTGCGGCGCGGGCCTTGTCGGGGTCCGGAACGGGGACGGCCGACAGCAGCGATATCGTATAGGGGTGCAGCGGGTGCCGGTGCAGCTCGTTGGCGTCCGCAAGCTCCACAATGCGCCCGAGATACATGACCGCAATGCGGGTCGAGATGTGCTTGACGACCGAGAGGTCGTGGGCGATGAAGAGATAGGTCAGCCCCATCT
>DATMXT010000200.1:0-4967 GCA_035561375.1 Terriglobales bacterium
GAGCTCGCCGAGGCGGAGGGCCTGACCCGTTGGGGTGACGGGGGCGGGCGCTTTCGCCTGCGGCTGCGGCGCGGGCTGGCTCTGGCGCTGGCTTTGGGCGGCCTTTGCCGCGGCGTCAACCTTCTCCACGCCGGGGTGGAGGGTGATTTTGTTGCGTTGGTTTATTGGCGTCTTCTTCTTTTCGGGCTGCGCCGGGGGCTTTTCTGTGGGCTGTGTCCGCTCGACGCCGGCCCTCGCCGAGTCCCCTGTTGCAACTAAGGGATTTTGAGCGGTCGGCGGAGCTCCCTCCAAAATCCCTAAGTGGCGGCCACTCGCTCGCCTCCCTTCATCTGCCACCGGCAGCGGTCGGCTCGGCTCCCCGGCGCCGTAAAAGGGCGCGCTATAGTTTGTCGCCACGGGCTGCGCGGGCTGCATGAGTTTTGCCGCGCTCGCCTTTTCGTCTGACCACTTTGCAAAGGCTTCCTGCTCTTTTTTCTTATTGGACCACCGGTCAAAATCCTCCATGTCGGCCCTCCTTATGACAAACGCCCGGCGTAGTAGTCGGTCAGGGCCGTCATGTAGTCAAACCAGGTCTCGTAATTGGCCACCTCCGCCCCGCCTTTGCCGGTCTTCAGGTACTGCTCCTTTTTGGCCTGCCAATCGGCCTGCGACAGGGCGTTTGACATGGCCGCCTGCAGGGCGTCCTGCTTGATGCCGCGGGCTACCTGCTCGCCGTACCACTGGTTTTCAAGCGTCTGCTGCGCCTGGTTGTCGGCGTACTGCTTTGTCTGGAAGTTGCGGCTCCAGTTTTCGCCCTCCCACGAGCGGTCGTCCGACTGGAGGCCGCGCAGCAGGTTGATGTTCTGGAGCTGCCGGTCTCCCTCGTCCTGATACATGGAATAGGCCAGGGAATAGAGCTCGGGAATTTTTGCGGCGAGGGCCTGCATGTAGCTGTCGTAGGCGCCTTGCGAGGCCGCGGTGGCGTAGGTGGAGGCGAGGCCGCCGGTGCGCGCCGACACCTGCCCCAGCGTGTCCTTCATTGCGAGGTCGCCGAGGCGGGTGTACTGGTCCGCGTACTGCTGATAGAGCGGGTCTGTGGTGTAGTCGTAGGAAAAGGGGTCGCGGTTGAGGTAGCGCCGCAGGAGTTTGTCGATATTGCCCCCGTAGCCGGAGCCGCCGGATATTGACAGTTTGTCTGCCCAGCTTGAGCCTTCGAGGCTGCCGGAAGACGCGGACGGCGAGGCGTCCGGGGCGTCGTTGTAGTTGTAGGTCTTTGCGTAGGAGAGGCCCTCGCCGTCGAGCTTCGCGTTGCGCTGCCGCTCAAGCTCGGCCGCCATCTCGTAATCGCCGGCCTCGACCGCCGTGTTGATCTCCTCTGTGTAGTTGCGGTCGCCAATATAGTCATACATTTTAGCCATTGTTTTCCAGCTCCTTTATTCTTGCTTCAAGCCCCGCAATTTTCCTGCTGGTCTTCACCGCGTAGTCCTCGACCGACTGCTGCATGTAGCCGACATAGGCCGCAAGCTCGGAGAGGCGGGCTTCGACCTCCTGCCCGGTGGTGGCGCCGAGGTCGCGGTCAAACACGCCGGCCATTCACATCACCTTAAACCCTTCTGAGCGCTCCGGTCGCACCGACCGCCTGTGCCGGCGGGCGTACTCGCCCATCGCCTCCTCGAAGAGGGCGGCACTGACGTTCATGGCGTCGTACTCGCTGTTGTGGAAGTCCATCATGGCCGTGACGTAGAGCTCGTAGAGCCGGTCGTACGGGGCCGCGACGAGGAGCTCGGTGTCGCCGTCGTCCGGCCAGACGTAGGTCACGGGGGTCTCTTCCCCGTGCACCTCGGTAGAAATTTTGGCGTCGACCTCCGACAGCCAGTCCGTTTTCTGCTCCGGCGTGTAGGCGTTCGGGCGCAGCCCGTCAACCTTTGCGATGATTTCATTGATTGTCATAGACTTTTTACCTCCTTTATGAGGGCGTGACAAAACGGCTTTGTGCGTTGAGTGGGTGTCTCCCTGTTGCAACTAAGGCTTTTTGTTCGGGCCGCAAAGCGCCCTCCAAAAATCCAAGTTGCGGCCACTCGCTCGCCTCCCTTCATCTGCCACCGGCAGCGGTCACCTCGCTCCCCGTCGTCCGGCCAGACGTATGTGACGGGGGTCTCTTCCCCATGCACCTCGGTGGAAATTTTGGCGTCGACCTCCGACAGCCAGGCCGTTTTCTGCGCCGGCGTGTAGGCGTTGGGGCGCAGCCCGTCAACCTTTGCGATAACTTCATTGATTGTCATGATTTTTATCTCTCCTCGCTTCCAATTCTGAAGACCCGCTCGGCGCAGCGGATGACGCAGGCCCCTTCCCCCGACAGGCGCACCCGGTAGCTGTCGCACCGGCGCGGCATGATGGGGACGGTCAGGGTCGGCGCCGCTTTACCTGCCGAGGTGAACACCTGCCGGAAAGGCTCATTGTCGCAGGAGAGCTCGGCCATCATCCACGCCCCTTCGCCGAGCTCGCAGCGCAGCGCCAGCCGGGACGGGCTCTTGCGGGCCAGCGTGCCTTCCGTGAAGGGCGCAAACTCGGCCATCCACAGGACGGCCTCGGCCGAGCCCGCAGCCTGGGCCTGAATGACGGCGTCGCCGCCCTCCTCGGTCGAAAGCGTGTAGGCCATGACGACGCCCTGCACGGCGTGGACGGCGCCGTCGCCCGCGCCGTGGTAGGTCAGCGTCCAAAGGCCCTGCCCCTCGGCGTTCGTGCCGGTGAAAGCGGCGTCAAAGGCCCGCGGCGTGCCGTCGGCGTCGGCGCCGATGACCGAGACCACGGCCATGTTGTCAAAGAGCTGCGGGCCTGTGGCGCCCGTGAACGTGAAGTCGGCCTGCGCCCCGTCCTCCGTCCATGCGAAGGCCTCGCCGGTCTCGGGCGCGATGCCGGCGGTGTCCGTGTCGACGCGGGCCTCGTGCCCCTTGACAAAGTGCAGCCGCCCGTCGACCGTGGCGAAGGACAGCGCGAAAGTGTCGTCCTCTCTCAGCCACAGGCCCTTGCGGGTGTCGAGCACATAGAGCCCCCAGCCGCCGCCCGCCTCCTTGGCCGAGAGGCAGTAGAAGGTGTCGACGGCGCCGGCCCGCCCCCGCGAAAACCGCTTTTCGCCGAAGGCCCCCGAGACGAGGCTCGGCGTGTTGCCGGCGAAGGCGTAGACCCCGTCCCGGCCGAGGTAGTAGAGCACTGAGCCGATATTGACCAGCGTCCCCGCCGCGCCCTCTTTGACGCCGAACATGGGCCGCTCGGTCGTGGAATACTCGGCCGGGAAGTCGCCGTAGACCCGGTGCAGCGTGTTCTCCTTGAAGCAGAGCACCGAACGGTCGTACTTGCAGATGCCGGTGAAGACCCCCTCGCTGCCGACGGCCGAAGTGTAACTGTCGAGCGAGGTTCCCTCAAAAAGATAAAAGTTGGTGGGGTCGCCGAGGGCGGATGCGTAGATGGTGTTATCGGCCTTGCTGACCCCCCACAGCCGGTTTTGGCTCTCGCAGACATAGTCGAGGTCGGGAAACGTCCTTGAAATCGTGAGCTGGCGCGACTGCGTGTCCGCAGTGAACGTGCCGTCCGAAAACGTCAGGGTCGTGTCGGTGACGCCGAGGAGCGCCTTTTTGACGACGTTGTTCGCCGGAATGTCAGCGCCGGCGATTGAAACGAGATTGCCGGCAGAAAAAATATTTGTGAGCGTTTCACTGACGAAACTTGCATCGTGAATTTCAAGTGTCAAAGCGATCTGGTATCGATATTTTGTGTACTCGTCATGACCTTCCCGCTCCTCCGTTTTCGCAATGCCGATTATTTTCGCATAAATTCCGCGGTCGTTGTTGTCCGCGAACGGAACGGTTATTTCTACCGGCGATGCGCTCCAATACTCTTCGCTCTGGACGTTCACGACATAGGATTTTGGGATATCGGTCTTTTTCAGCATGATATACTTTCCGACTTCCGCCTCCGAATACGCCCGTACCTTCCCTCCGCCTAAAAGCGTCCATGTTTTCGTGTCGTTGTCCCACGATACGGAGGTGTACTGCCGGATATAGTCGTATTCGTACCTGTTTGGGTAATTGTAGTTGTAATAAAAGTCGGTGATATACGCGGTGATTGTGCCGAGGTTCTCCGGGGTGTTGACGGTGAGCGAGGACGTGGTGAATGTGGCGGTCGTGCCGGAGAGAGAGCTGATTGAGGCCTCCAGCGGTTTAAGCTCATGGTTTGTCAGGTCCAGATAGACCTTGTCGGGGAAAATGCAGAGCTTGGTGTTGACGACGGCGAACTGCTTTTCCCCCGGCGCCACGGTCGCGACGGCCTCGCCGTCAATTTTGAGCTCGGTGCCGTCGACGGCGACCAGCCCGTTCCAGCCGTAGAGGGCGGAGGGCGCCGTGTAGCCGGCCAGCTGCGCCCTGCCGCCCCGCTGCGAGAGGGCGGGGAAAGCGCCGGACGACAAATTGAGGCAGTCCGCAAGCTCGCCCGCCTCTCCGCTCGCCCCCTCCCTTAGGTTAAGGCCCAAAAAGCCTGTGAGTTGCCGCTTTGTCTTGGCGCGGCCGGCCGGAATTTTCGGCAGCATGGGTGTTCCTCCTTTAAAATGGCGACGGCAACCGAACACATACCGCCTGCCGCCGGCCCTATTCGGTGCTTTTCGCCTTGTTGTCCGTGCTTTGCGTAAGCAAAGCGGTGTCCGCCGTGACGAAAATCCCTCGAATATTGCTCGGCGGCAGGTGCGCAGCGGTTTTCATGGAGCGGATTTTTGTCTGGCACGCATTATTGAACGGCAAACATTGGTGAAATTGTATGATTGTTTTCAAAAGGCTATGGCGGAAACCCGCCCATGAAAACCGGTGGGTTCGGTTCCCGTCGCCATTAAAATTGAATTAAGGCCGCGAGCTGACGGTTGCCCTCCGAGGCGATTTTGTTTTTGCCCTCTATGTCTAAAATTGTGCTGCCGCCGCCGTCGCCTAGTAGCGCGTTTTTCA
>DATMXT010000201.1:0-3295 GCA_035561375.1 Terriglobales bacterium
GTAAATATTATAGATCGCCCGCTTCCGACATGTCGAGCATGACGCCGCGCAGCACAGCCAGCAGCGGATTCGCGTCGTGTCTGCGCTGCACAAGGTGCAAATTGAAGTCGGGGTGCCAGTTGGCGATGGGCAGGCTGACGACGCCCTCCCACGGCGGATTGATGGAGCCGACCAGCGACACGCCGTGCCCCGCCGTCGTGTGGATGGTGATGCCCTCCTGGTCGACCGCCTGCACGCCCACCGTCGGCGCCAGGCCGGCCGCGGCGAAAGCCTCGTCCACCAAATCGTAGCAAAGCGGCGCCATGGCGCGGGGATAGCGCACCATGGGCTGCGCGGCAATGCGGGCCAGCGTGACGGGCTCCCCGTCGTTCAGGGGGCTGTCGGCCACCACGCGGGCGACGATGGTGGCCCTCGCCACCCGAACCGAGTCGGCCCATCCGGCGTCGGCAAGGCTCGGCGCATGCAGCAGCGCGCAGTCCAGCCGCCCCTCCCGCAGCGCCTCCTTGAGCTCGGGCGGGTTTCCCCGCACGACCGTCATCTCAAGGCCGGAGCCCTCGGCGTCGAGCCGGGCGATGGCGCGGGTGATGTAGTCGACATGCCCCAGTGTGACAAAGCCCACCCGCAGCGCCCCGGCAATCCCCTTGGAAAAGCGGCGCATATCCCTGCGCAGCTCGCCGCAGGACCGCACGATGCGCAGCGCGTGGGCCAGAAAGGCCAGCCCCGCCTCGGTCAGCTCGACCGAGCGGGTTGTTCGGCGCAGCAGCGGGCATCCAACCTCCCGCTCAAGCTCCTTGATTCGGCGGGAAAGCGCCGGCTGTGTGACGTAACACGCGGCCGCCGCCCGCGTGAAAGAGCGGTGCTCGGCCACCGCGACGAAATACTCTATGGCCTGCAGGTCCACTGCCCTCACCTCCCCCAAAAGTGCCCGTGCCCGGGCTCCCGGCCGGAATGCCGGACTTTGCGCCCATACGCCGTTCTTCCCGCGTTCAGACGGGGTTTTCTACGGTTTGCCTTGTCGACAATGCACCAACGCCATTCCTCCCGCGTTCGGACAGCACTCGACCCCATCTGCTGCGGGATTGTCAAAGCCGCGTCATTCCTCCCGCGTTCGGACAGGACGCAAATGCCGGCGCCGGCCGAATCCGCCGCCTCAAAGAGCGTCCGACCGCTCAATCTGCCCGGCGTTTCAAGCGGCAGCTTCCCCGGTCCGACCGGGCGGTCACAGCTTATGGCTCTGATAAAAGGCGTTCAGCTGCGCCTTGACGTCGGGCGGCAGCAGCGACTTTTTGACGCCCAAAAGCGCCCCCTCCAGCCCCATCAGCCGGTGAATGCAGGCCGACGGGTCAATGCGCTGAATGCGCAGCCAGGCCTCCCGGCTGCCGACCTCCTGAAGCTGCGCCGGCGTTTCAATGCCGACGGCCTCGAGCTGCCGCTCGGTGTCAGGGCCGATGTTCGGCAGTTTTGACAGTTCTCCCATGTTTTTTCCTCCCCGGCAAAATACTTTTTTGCGGCGCTAAAGCCGGCTGATGATTTTGGCCGCGCGCGCTGGAGAAATTTCGGATACATCGATTTTTATGGTGTCAAGCGCCTCATAGAGCGGGAGCCTTCCAAGACTTCGCGGGATGACGTCGGGTGTCCTGAGTCCCGCGTCGACGTCCTTTTGGAGCCTCCGGCTCAGCGCCTGCGCACCGCAGACAAGCGAGACGCACTTTACGGTATAGTCCGAAGTGTCGAGCCGCGTGAGGATGTCGTCGATGATCGTCTGCTCATGCATGACCCAGCAAAAAATCGTGTTGTCAAAAACGGAGCACCGGGTGAAATTTTGGAGCAGGTGGCAGATGTTGTCCATCACCATGGACTTTGTCTCCCCATTTACGACAAAGGGGTGCATGTCCCAGCACCAGTCCCCGTCCAGAAAGACACTGTTTGGCAGCATGTCCCTCAGCAGTTTGCAGACCGCTGTTTTGCCGACCCCCATCGTCCCGCCGATCAGGTAAAGATTTTTCATGCGCCGTCTTCCGCCCTTCGCGTATCATTCCGGGGACGGAGCCATGACTCCATGTCCCCCATTTGCCCGCTCGCGTGTAACCTGAATTTACAGTTTAATCCAGCCCCTGTCGAGCCAGTGCTGATTGTCGGCCGAGAGAACTTTCTCTTTGCGGGCCATGTCCTGATGCAGCTTCTTTGTGAAGGCGAAGATAGCCCTGACTTTGAGCCCCTTGCGGGCGGTGTAGGGTCTCTTATACCGGCTTGCCAGCTTTTGCAGCTTGCCGGTGATGACTGTCCGCCGCTTTTCGGACAGCTCGTCCCAAATGACCCCCTCGTACAGTCCGGTGCCGGCTCTTTTGATGTCGGTGACGCCAAGCCAGAGGAGGCTTGTCGCAATGTCGTTCTGGGGCCCGCGGTACAGGGGGCCGATCGCGTTTGTGAGGATGACGGCTTTTTTATGAAACATCCGCTCGTCCGGCCGGTGGGCCATCCAATGGGAGCAGAGGTGGTCGAGCAGCGCCTTCATCTGTCCGGTCGTGCGCAGAGCGTAGGTGGGCGAGGCGAAGACCAGCAGGTCTGCCGACAGCATGTCCTGCCAGATGGGCATCACAAATTCGGCGTGGGGACAGTTGTGCTCGCTTTTGAGAAAACAGACTTTGCACCCGCAGCAAAACTTCGGACAGTCCCGGGGCAGGATGTACTCGACAATCTCATTCCCCTCCCGCAGGCTGTCAAGGAAAATTTCCTTCATGCGATAGGTGCAGCCTTTTACTTCAGTGCCGGTTATGGCAAGAATTTTCACCGGGGTATCCTCTCCGGCCGTACATACGGACCGGCCTTTTTTACTTTGGTTTGGTATTTTACCAATGAATTATATCACTTAGCGCAAGGCGCAAGTTGTATGGACGTCGCATTTGCCCTCGTCCCAACGGGCGAAAATCGTATACGAAGAACGCATGCGAATATAAAGCGATTTATTAGCCGCACTGCGGTTATTATATCATGCGTCCCGCCAAAATTAAACCGCGGTATATAGCGAAAACCTACAAAAAATGGCAAATCAAAAGGCACGGCCATGGCGTCTTCACTCCATTTCCGTGCCTTTTTGCGGTCGTATGCTTTCTCGTTTTTGCTCTTGCGGGTCACCGGACTCAGTGCGCCCCAGCTGCCCCGCCGGCTTTTTGTCAGCTCCCGCCGCTTTTTCTTTGAGAGCTTCTCAAAGGGGACAAACTTTTCCATTACAGCGCTCCTTTCGCATTTGTGGTTTTCTATGTCCCCGCAAACGCAAAGCGCGCAGCGGCAACAC
>DATMXT010000202.1:0-5110 GCA_035561375.1 Terriglobales bacterium
ACCACCTATCTGCCTGTCCGCGCACTTGCGCAGGCGCTCGGCTGCGAGGTCGCTTGGGTCCCCGAGACCAACACCGTCGTCGTCAACTCCGGGGCGGCGGCGGGACAGGATGTTTCCCTGCCCGACCCCGCGCAGTCCGCCTCGGTCCCGTCCGGCGCAGCGCAGACCATTAAGAATCTCGAGGCATACTTTAAGGACATCAAGATTGAGCTCAACGGCGCCGTCATCGTCCCCAAGGACGTCAACGGCACGGTCGTCGACCCCTTCATCGTGGATGGCACCACCTATCTGCCTGTCCGCGCACTTGCGCAGGCGCTCGGCTGCGACGTCGCCTGGGTCCCCGAGACCAACACCGTCGTCGTCAACTCCGAGTTGACGGCGGGACAGGAAGTCTTTCTGACCGACCTTACACAATCCACTTCGGTTCCGGCCCTGGCCTTACGCAACTGGAGCTCCTCGACCGACTACGACGCCACGGGCCAGCAGTATGACCGGTCGCTTGTCGCAATGGTCGAGGGCAATGTCCCGGCCGGCACCATCACGCAGTACGCGCAGTACGACCTCGGCCGCAAGTACGAGGCGCTGACCGGCCGCATCACCCCCATGAAGGGCCTTGACGCAATCCCCGGCTCCACCCACCAAATCAACTTCTACGGCGACGGCGAACTGCTCTACTCCTCCCCCGTCTTCTCAAGCTCACTTGCCGGCGCCAGCGACGCCTTCAATGTCGACGTCTCCACGGTCGGCGTACTTAAAATCGAGATGATCACCGTGCGCACCACACTCGCGTCCTACGCGACCGGGCTTGGCATCGTAGGTCCCATGCTGACAAGCAATTAAAACCGGCGACTTTCCGGCCATCGCAAAGGGGGCACAAAAAAGTCGCCTATATAAAGGAGGCATGTCATGAAGCTATGGGGAGGGCGGTTTGAAAAGCAGACCGCCGAATTTGTGGACGACTTCCACTCCTCCATCTCGTTTGACTGCCGGCTCTACCGGCAGGACATCGAGGGGTCCATCGCCCACGCCGCCATGCTTGGCGAACAGGGCATCATTCCAAAGGCGGACGCCGACCTCATTGTGGCGGAGCTCTCCCGCATCATGGAGGACGTGGCGGCGGGCGCAGTCGAGTTCGAGGCCGACGCCGAGGACATCCACATGAACGTGGAGAAGCTCCTCACCCTGCGCATCGGCGACGCCGGAAAGAAGCTGCACACCGGCCGCAGCCGCAACGACCAGGTGGCCCTCGACGCCCACATGTACGTCAAGGACGCCTGCCGCGAGGCGCAGGCGCTGCTGAAAGCGCTGCTGCGGGTCATCCTTGACACCGCAAAAGCGCATGTGCACACCTACATGCCGGGCTACACCCACATGCAAAAGGCCCAGCCCATCACGTTGGGGCACCACCTCATGGCCTACGCCGAGATGTTCCTGCGGGACGTCGACCGCTTTGAGGACACCCACCGCAGGGCCGACGTCATGCCGCTTGGCTCAGGGGCCTTAGCCGGCACCACCTATCCGCTCGACCGCGACCGGGTCGCCCAGCTTTTAGGGTTTTCCGCCGTCACCCGCAACTCGATTGACGGCGTGGCCGACCGCGACTTCATGCTCGACTACATCTACTCGGCCGCCCTCACAATGGGGCACCTCTCGCGCTTTTGCGAGGAGCTCATCCTGTGGGCCACCCACGAGTTCCGGTTTATTGAGCTCGACGACGGGTATTCCACCGGCTCCTCCATCATGCCGCAAAAGAAAAACCCCGACATGGCCGAGCTCATCCGCGGAAAATCCGGCCGGGTCGCGGGCGACCTTGTGGGGCTACTCATGGTCATGAAGGGGCTGCCCATGGCCTACAACAAGGACATGCAGGAGGACAAGGAGGCGCTTTTCGACGCGAGGGACACCCTCGTCAAGTGCCTGCCGGTCTTCACCGGAATGCTCGCCACTTCAAAATTCCGCACCGACTTCATGGAAAAGGGCGCCTCCGGCGGCTTTACCAACGCGACCGACGCCGCCGACTACCTCGTGCGCAAGGGCATGCCCTTCAGGGACTGCCATGCCGTCGTCGGCAAAATGGTGCTCGACTGCATTAAAGAGGGCAAGGCGCTGCTCGACCTCACTTTGGACGAGATGAAGGGCTACTCCCCCTACTTTGAAGAGGACGTCTACGACGCCATAGCGCTGTCCACCTGCGTGGAAAAGCGCAATATTAAGGGCGGCCCCGCCCCCGAGGCCGTGCTTGCCGCAATTGAAGAGGTCGAAAAGCTCATATAAGACATGTTTCTTACGCAAAAGGGGCGCCGGATTTCCGGCGCCTCTTTTTTTATCTTGCATCTTATTTGTTGTCGTACTCGGGCTCGCGCTTTTCGAGGAAGGCCTTGGAGGCCTCGGTGAAGTCGTGGTAGGGCTGGAACTCGAGGGTGCCGGCGAGGTTGGAGAAAAACTTCGCCTCGAGCTTGTTGGTGTCCGCCGTGTTGCGCTTTAAGTTCTCTTTCCAGACCAGCAGCGCGCGGCGGGCCAGCGGTGTGATTTCGCCCGCCAGGGCGTAAGCCGCATCCATCAGCTCCTCGTGCGGGACGACCTTGTGGATGCCGCCGTAGCGGGCAAGCTCTCCCGCCGTCAGGGGATTTCCGGTCAGCGCCATGTAGTTGACCACCTTCTGCGGGACCAGCATGGACAAAAAGCCGTCGCCGCCGACGACGCCGACCTTGATTTCAGCCAGCGAGAACTTGGCCTTCTCGGACGCGACCAGCATGTCAAAGCAGGAGGCGAAGATGAGGCCTGCGCCGAAAGCCGCGCCGTTGATGGCGCCGATGGTCGGGTATTTGCAGTTTTTGACGGCCATGTACGCGTTGCGCAGCGTGTCGAAATAGGGCACGCACTTCTCCCTCGTGCCAAACTCCCCAAATTCATTCAGGTCGTTTCCGGCCATGAAGCACTTGCCGGCGCCGGTCATGACGACGACCTTGATATCGTCCCTTTGCTCCAGGGCGTAGATGGTGTCGCGAATCTCATTGTAGGCCTCCGAGAAAGTCGCGTTGACCGGCGGGCGGTCGTAGGTGATGGTCGCCACAAAATCCTTGACTTCAACTTTGCAAAATCCCATAGAAATTGCCCCTTTCACGATGTCAAAATTTGTGCATTTTCGTTGCTTACAGTGTACACCCGGATTCCCCACCGCGCAAGTGGGCTTGCCCAAAAAAATGCCGGGAAGCGGCCGGCCGGCGTTTTTCCCCGCTTGACGGGCGGGCGCCGGCGTTATATAATACTTGGCATATAGCTGGGGGGGCCGTTTGTGGCTGAGATCGCGTAAAGCGAATACCCCATGAACCTGATTTGGGTAATGCCAACGAAGGGAAGCGTCATGAAAAAAACACTTCCCCATGCGGGAAGTGTTTTATTTTCGGGGAGGCTATGGCATGAAGGTACACGAGCGGCTCTATGAAGCCGCAAAAGACGTCTGGGAGGGGTATCTGGTCCACCCCTTTATCACGGAGCTCGGGGAGGGGACGCTCCCGGCGGCGAAATTCCGGTACTATATGATTCAGGACTATCTCTATCTCTTCGACTATCTGAGGCTCTTTGCGCTGGGCATTGTCAAGGCGGGGTCGGATGAAGCGCTCATGCGCAGCTTCGCGGGGTCGATATTCGCCATCCTCGACGAGGAGCTCGCCATCCACCGCGGCTACATGGCCGACATCGGCGTCACGAGAGCAGAGGCCGAGGGCACGCCCATGGCCCTTGACAACGCCTCCTACACCGCCTATATGCTGGCCCAGGGCGAGATGGGCGGCGCCCCCGAGATCATGGCCGCAATTCTGGCCTGCGCCTGGAGCTACGGAGTCATCGCAAAGAGCGTCATCGCCCGCTTTCCGGACAGCGTGAACCACCCGGTCTTTGGCCGGTGGGTGCGGGGGTACGGCTTGGACGAATACGAAAAAGGCAACGAGCGGCTGTTCGCGCTGACAGACAGGGTCTGCGAAGGGCTGCCCGAATCCCGCATTCAAAAGCTCTGTGAGATTTTTCGCAACTGCAGCCGCTACGAGGCCATGTTCTGGGACATGGCCTATGAGATGAAAAATTAAAAAATTGAGGTGTAACCATGTTCGGTGAGTTTTTAACGGCAACGAGGGAGAAAAAGCCCCTTGTCCACTGCATCACAAACTACGTCACGGTCAACGACTGCGCCAACATCCTGCTGGCCTGCGGCGGCTCCCCCATCATGGCCGACGACGCGGCCGAAGTCGAGGAGATCACGGCCATCTGCTCGGCCCTCGACATCAACATCGGCACCTTGAATGAGCGCACCGTCAAGTCCATGCTGCTGGCGGGGCGCAGGGCCAACCAGCTGGGGCACCCGGTGCTGCTCGACCCCGTCGGGGTCGGGGCGTCCCACCTGCGCACCCGGACCGCCTATGACCTCATTGACGGGGTCAAATTCACGGTCATCCGGGGCAACATCTCCGAAATCAAGACCATCTACGCCGGCAGCGGCACCACAAAGGGGGTCGACGCCGACGTGGCCGACGCCGTGACAGACGACACCGTCCCGCAGGCCGCCGCCTTTGCAAAGACGCTGGCCGCCCGCACCGGGGCCGTCATCGCCATCACCGGCGCCATCGACATCGTGGCGGACGGAAGCCGCGCCTTTGCCATCCGCAACGGACACCCCAAAATGTCCCGCATCACCGGCACCGGCTGCATGCTGTCGGCCGTCACCTGCGCGCTGGTTGCCGCAAACCCCGGCCATACGCTCGAGGCCACCGCCGCCGCCGTCTGCATGATGGGCATCTGCGGCGAGATGGCCGCAGCAGCCTCCGGCACCGGCTCTTTCAGAGCCGCCCTCATCGACGCCATGAGCAATTTGGACGGCGCGGGTCTCGACAAGGCCGAGAAGTGTGAGGAAGTCAAATGAAAGTCGTACTCACAATCGCCGGTTCCGACTCCTCGGGCGGCGCCGGCATTCAGGCCGACATCAAGACCATCGCGGCCCACGGGCTCTACGCCGAGAGCGTCATCACAGCCCTGACGGCCCAGAACACGACCGGCGTCTACGGCATTTTAGAGGCCCCGCCGGAATTTGTCGCACAAGAGCTCTCCTGCGTCTTTG
>DATMXT010000203.1:0-5001 GCA_035561375.1 Terriglobales bacterium
GCCCGAGGCGACCTTTGTCAAGGCGGTCTGCGGGGACGCGGTAGAGGTCGTCACGCTGGTCCCGCCCGGCTACAGCCCCGAAAACTACGAGCCGACCCCCATGGAGATGGAGAAATTCAGCAAGGCCGCGGTCTATTTCACCGTCGGCGTCCCGGTCGAGGAGGCGAGCATCCTCAAAAACGCGGGGGACGTAAAAATTGTCCCGCTGCAAGACGAGGTGGCGGCCGCCTACCCCGACAGGACTTTTGAGTCCGGCGACCGGGACCCCCACATCTGGCTCTCCCCCAAGCGGGCAAAAGTCATGGTGGAGTCGATTGCGCGGGAGATGTGCGCCCTCGACGAGGCGAACGCCGACGTCTACCGCGCAAACGCCGAAGAATACCTCGCGCAGCTTGACGAGCTCGACAAGACCATCACAGACGCCCTCGCCGGCGTTCAAAACCGGAAGTTTGTCGTCTACCACCCCGCTTTCGGCTATTTTGCCGACGACTACGGCCTGACCATGGTGGCGCTTGAGGAGGAGGGCAAAGAGGCCACCCCGAAGCACCTTCAGGACGTGATTGACATCGCCAAGGCCGAAAACATCAAAGTCATCTTCTATCAGGCCGAAATTGACAGCAGCCAGTCGGCCGCCTTCGCCGAGGAGCTGGGCGGCAAGACCATGGAGCTCTCCCCGCTCGCTGCCGACTATATCGAAAATTTGAAAGCCATGGCAGCCCTCATGGCGGAGGTTATGCAGTGACCAAAACCGCAATCCACATTGACAATTTGACCGTAACTTACGGGCGTACACCCGCCATCACAGGCGTCAGCCTCGACGTCCCCGAGGGGGAATACCTCGGCATCATCGGCCCCAACGGCGGTGGAAAATCCACGCTGCTCAAGGCCATTTTGGGCCTTGTTCCCGCGGCGGCGGGCACCGTCACCGTCTTTGGAAAGCGCCCGGGCGAGGCTGGAGGCGCCGTAGGCTACGTCCCGCAGTTTGCCGAGCTCGACAAGCGCTTCCCCATCACGGTCGAGGAGGTCGTTTTGACGGGGCGCCTGCCCGCCGGCCTCTCCCCTTTTTTCAGTTACCGGGACACGGACCGCGCCGTCACCATAAGCCTCCTTGAAAAAGTCGGCGTCGCCGCCCTTGCCAAAAGGCGCATCTCGGACCTCTCAGGCGGTGAATTTCAGAAAATGCTCATCGCAAGAGCCCTTGCCACCCGGCCGAAGCTCCTGCTTTTGGACGAGCCGACCGCCAGCGTCGACGCCCGCTCCCGCGAGCACATCTTTTCGCTGCTCTCGGAGCTCAGCCGGGACATGACCATCCTCCTTGTCACCCACGACCTGCTCGCCATCTCCTCGCAGGTGCGCCGGCTCGCCTGCCTGAACGGGCAGCTCGTCTACCACGGCGAGCCGGAGCTGAGCGAGCCTGTTGTAAACGGCCTCTACGGCTGCCCGGTCGACCTCATTGCGCACGGCGTGCCCCACCGGGTGCTGGGCACCCATGAGGGGGAGCCGCACCATGATTGAGGCGCTTTTCAACTATCAGTTTTTGCGCAACGCGCTCTTTTCGGGGCTTCTCGCGAGCGTCGTGTGCGGCGTGATCGGCGTCGTCGTCACCCAGAAAAAGCTCGTCATGATGAGCGGCGGCATCGCCCACACGGCCTACGGCGGCGTGGGGCTCGGGTATCTCCTCGGCATTGAGCCCATCATCGGGGCCTTTTTGTTCGCGGTGCTGGCCGCAGTCGGCATCGGCGCCATCAAGCGCAAGGGCGGCGCCGGGGCCGACGTCGTCATCGGACTGTTCTGGTCCTTAGGCATGGCGCTCGGAATTTTCTTCATCGCCCTCATGCCGGGCTATCCGCCGGACATGAACTCCTACCTCTTCGGCAGCATCCTTTCGGTGACAAAGGCCGACCTGTGGCTCATCGCCGTCCTGACCCTTATCGTGACCTTCGTCATCGTCTGCCTCTACCACGACTGGAAGGCCTATCTGTTCGACGAGGAGTTTGCCGCCATCATCGGCGTCAAGACGACTTTTCTCGAATACCTGCTGCTCGTGCTCGTCGCAATGACCATTGTCGTCATGATTCGGGTTGTCGGCATCATCCTCGTGATGGCGCTGCTCACGGCGCCGGCGGCGACGGCCGGGCTTCTGACGGCGAGCTTAAAGCGCCGGATGGTCTACGCCATCATTTTCGGCGCCCTTTACTGCACCGTAGGGCTGTGGCTCTCCTACACCTTCAACGTCGCCTCGGGGGCCGCCATCGTCATGTTCTCCGCCGCGGGCTACTTTTTCACCTATGCGGCGCATGCGGTTGCGGGGCGGCGGACCGTGCACAGGGTCCACACGGAAGAAAGCCCGGCCAAAATAAAGTAAACTACATTCGGGGGGTGCACATCATGGCGCAGACGGACTTTGGCGCTCAGCTTGAAAAGTGCGGCCTGAAAGTCACAAGACAGCGAAAGGCTGTCCTTGAAATCCTCGAGGAGAGCGATGCGCCGCTTGCGGCCGACGCGGTTTTCCTCGCGTTAAAGAGCGCCAGCGTGCCGGCCAACCTCTCGACCGTATACCGGGCGCTTGAAGTGCTCACCGAAAAGAAGCTGGTCGAAAAGCTCAAGTTGCAGGACGACCCGAGAACCTTGTACGAGTACAACCGCATGGTCCACAAGCACAACCTCATTTGTCTCGGGTGCAACCGCGTCGTCGCCATCCGGCACTGCCCTTTGGGCGACTACGAAAAGGCGCTCGAAAAGGAGACGGATTTCACCATTTCCGGCCACAAGCTCGACATTTACGGCTACTGCCCCGAGTGCCGGAAAACGCACGACAAAGAGGACTGACGTTCGTAAATTTGCCGAAGAGGGGCTCTCTCCGAGGGCACAAAGATAAGCAGCCATGTAAAAGCAAATGCTCTTACATGGCTGCTTTGCGATTATTTTGCGTTTGCGCGGCGCTTTGAGTCCTTATTTGCCGGCCGCGGCGTTCTCGCCCGCAATGCGGCCGAAGACTACGAAGTCGACAATGGCGTTGCCGCCGACACGGTTTCCGCCGTGCAGGACGCCCGTGATTTCGCCCGCGCAGTAGAGGCCGGGCACCGGGGTGCCGTCCGCCTTCAGGGCGCGGCAGTTCTCGTCAATCAGCACGCCGCCCATCGTGTGGTGCACGGCGGGGCTGCGGGGATAGGCGTAGAAGGGGCCGGTTTCAACTTTGACGCCCTGGAAGGCGACGCGGCCGATGGGGTCCTTCGCGGCGCCGTCCACATAGCTGTTGAAGTCGGCGATGGTCTGCACGAGCTTGTCGGCCGGCATGCCCAGCTTCGCGGCCAGCTCCTCAAGCGTCGGGGCCGTCACATAGCCCGATATGTTGTTGTCGAGCATGTACTGCAGCGTCATGCCGCCCAGCGCCTTGGTCGTGGCGGGGTCGGGGGCCGAGTCGGCGCTGAAAATGCTGTACATGATGCTGCCGGGCTGGGCGATGATGGCCTTGGACATCTCGTCGCGGCGGCCGTCCTCACGCACGAAGCGCTCGCCGTTCTGATTGACGAAGCAGTCGGCCTTTGTGATGTCGTAGGTGGCGCCGGTCTGGGGGTTGCAGACATGGAGCAGCTGAATCTGGTCCATGTTGACAAGGGCGGCCCCCGCGTCACGGGCAAAGAAGATGCCGTCGCCCGTCACGCCGGCCATATTGGAGGTGGGCACCTGCGGGCCGAGGTCGGGCCACTTCTCGCCTTCGCAGTACTCCTGCCGGAGTTCAACGTTTCCGGCAAAGCCGCCGGTGGCCAGAATGACGCCCTTGTTTGCGTGCAGCGTGACGGCGTTGCCGTCTTTGCCGACGGCGCTCACGCCGACCACCCTGCCTGCGTCCATGATGAGGCCGGTGGCGGTGGTGTCCGTCATCTGGGTGTAGTTTTCGGCGCCCTCGAGCTTCCTTTCAAAGGCGTCGAAGTAGCCGGTGCCGTTGGGCATGACGGCGGAGTGGGTTCTGGGGTAGAGCGAGCCGCTGGCCAGCGTGACGTTCGGCTGGAACTCCATGCCCATGCTCTCCATCCACTTGAGGCCGTCGAGGGAGTTCTCGGCCAGGATGCGCATCATGGCGAGGTCGCCCACCCTGTCGCCCGCGTTCCAGGACTGGATTGCAAAGAAGGAGGGGCTGTCGAACATGGTCCGGTCCGAGTTCTTGTACTCGGCGTACTCGGCCCTGACGATTTCAATCATCTCGGCGTGCAGGTCGCTGACCGGCGTCTCGCTGATGACGGTCTCGACATAGGAGTCGAGGTCGCCGGCAAAGACCGCCGTGTCCTGCAGTTCCCGGTCGGGCGCATTGTAAATGCCGCCCGCCACAATGGAGTTTCCGCCGAGGAAGCCCATCTTCTCAATGAGGATGACGCTTGCGCCCGATTCCAGCGCCTTGATGGCGGCCGTGACGCCCGCGCCGCCGCCGCCGACGATGACCACGTCGGCCGTGGAGTCGACGTTCTCAGCAGGGGTATGCGTGAAAGCCTTGAGCGCCTCAACGTCGGCGCCCGCCTGGGTGAGGCACTCCTCTGCGGCCTTCTTGATTGCGGCGCTCGTGATGGTGACGCCGGTGACGGCGTCCACGCCGATGGACTGGCTCTCCACAATGGCCGCCGGGATGAGCTCGGTCGCCGCCTCCCCCACTCCGGGGGTCTCGACGTGGCTGAGCACCTTGACATCGGTGATTTCGCTGTCCGACACCGTGACCTCGAGCGTCAGGGGGCCGTGCATGCCGCTCACGGTCGAGGTGTATGTACCCGCCGTAAAGGTGGGCGCATCGGTTCCGGCCGGCTGCTCGGTCTTTGTGCAGGCCGCGAGGGGCGTCAGCACAAACAGAAGGCAAAGCAGCAGAGACAGGGCTTTTCTCATCATTTTCTCTCCTTTGTGATGTTTTTCGCTATTCTGCGCTCACACAAAAATACTTTGTGAAGCATCTAACAATATGATAACAGATTGGCCATCATTTCGTCAAGAAAGAATCAAGAATATGTCGCTATA
>DATMXT010000204.1:0-2923 GCA_035561375.1 Terriglobales bacterium
GTATAGTTTAAATGTGTGAACTTTTCTACCAAAATGTGTAAATCAAAGTCGCGTACGGTCACATCTTCCGCCATATGTTTATTTGAGAAAGCCGACATGCTGAGCGGAAAATCATGAAATCCGGGGAAAGAGGGGGCAAACCGATGCCGCGTCCGCTGTTTTGTGAATTGTCTCCATTTACATATCGGATATCGGTCATGAAGTGCATCATCATCCGCTCGGTAAAAAACTTGCTCTCCGGGCAGCGAATCGCACGCATTAAACAGGCGGACCCTCTTCCTTTCGAGCTCTACGCACATAAATCATTAATCAGGCGAAAGCTCGGCAATGTCGCCCCCGAGCTGCAGGAAAACAAAGCGGTCAACCTCGGCATTGCGGCGCCCAAGGTGACCGGTATTCTGATTCGGCCGGGGGAAGTCTTTTCTTTTTGGAGCCTGGTCGGCTCAACTTCAGAGCGCAAGGGATACCAAAAAGGTCTCGTCATCAATCGCGGCAAAACAGGGAGCGGGATAGGCGGCGGGATGTGTCAGTTCACGAACCTCATCCACTGGCTTGTGCTGCATTCACCGCTCGAAATTGTTGAGCATCACCATCACGACGGAATTGATATTTTCCCGGATTTCGGCCGTCAGGTGCCGTTTGGCGTCGGCACTTCCATCGTATACAACTATCTGGATTACCGCTTTAAAAATCCGACCGAAGCCACATACCAGTTAATACTATACACGACGCCGGACTACCTTTGCGGCGAACTGAGAAGCGATGCGCGCAGCGACTTCAGCTATCATATCAAAGTGTCGGACGAATTTTTTTCACAGGAAGACGACGGCATTTACCGAAACGGACAGATCATCCGAAACATGATTGACAAGAGAAGCGGCAATGTCGTGAAAAGCGAACTCATCAAGACAAACCACGCAAAAATCCTCTATGACGCAAGCTTTGTTGCGGAGCCTCGGCAGTAAGTACGCTTGGACTACTCCAGTAAGAATATTAAAAATCGGAAAGCGGGAGAGATGGATTCGCCCGCCTGCGGACGAGCCGCTGGGCGGCTCTGACGTGCCACCGGCACGTCATTCACTACCGCTCCCCTTCGAATCCCCTTATTGCACCAAAAACAAAAAGACGCCATTTGGCGTCTTTTTGTTTTTGGTGGGGAGAGATGGATTCGAACCATCGTAGCAATGATGCAACAGATTTACAGTCTGCCCCCTTTGGCCGCTCGGGAATCTCCCCATATGGAGCTGGTGAACGGAATCGAACCATCAACCTGCTGATTACAAATCAGCTGCTCTGCCGATTGAGCTACACCAGCAGATCGAATGCTGCTCCGCAAGCGAATATTAGTATAGCAAAGAGACAGGCCCTTGTCAACCTTTTTACACTTGCCGTGCAAATTTTTAAAAGGGCGCCGCTATTGCCCAATGCTTGCACAAAGTGCTATAATGGAAAAAAATGAAAGGGGCGCATCCTATGGATATTCTTTCTTTGTGCAAAGCCAAGGAGGACTACATCATCGGAATGCGGCGGGAATTCCACCGCCATCCCGAGCTCTCGGACAAGGAGGACGGCACCGTGGGGCGCATCTGCGAGGAGCTGACCCGCATGGGCGTGACGCATGTCGACGTGCCGCACGGCGGTGTGCTGGCCTTTTTCGGGGACGAAAAATCGGGCCCCACCGTCTTGCTGCGGGCCGACATCGACGCGCTGCCGGTGCAGGAGAACGCCTGCAACACGGCGGGAAAGCGCGCCGTCATCTCGGAGGTGCCCGGCGTCATGCACGCCTGCGGGCACGATGGGCACGGCGCCTCGCTGCTCGGCGCAGCGGCGGTCCTTGCGGAAAATCCGGGGCTCTACGCCAAAGGGCGCATCATTTTGATGTTCGAGCGCGGCGAGGAGGCCACCTCCAACGTCGTCTACCTCCACAAGTATCTATATGACAAGGGCATCCATGTTGACACTGCCTGGGGCCTCCACCTCTTCACGGCCTTTGAGCGGGGCAAGTTCGTCATTTACGACAAGTACGCGATGGCCGGCGCCCTCTTCTTCAAAGTGACCCTGACCGGCAAGGGCGGCCACGGCTCGCGGCCCGACGCCTCCCACAGCCCCATCGACTGCTTCCACGCCGTCTACGCCGGCATGAACATGCTGCGGCTCAAATACACCAGCCCCTTCAAGCCCTTCGCGATGTCGGTGGGCTCCATTCAGGCCGGCGTCGCCCCCAACGTCATTCCGAACCAGCTCACGTTCCAGGGCACCTTCCGCTACTTTGACCGCGACGACATGATGCGGGTGGTCGAGGAGCTGAAGCTGCTGCTCGAGACGACGGCCAAAGCCTACCACTGCACAGTCGAGCACAACCTGACGAGCCCCGGACTCGGCCTTGTCAACGACTCCGGCTGCGCTGAAATTGCGCGGGGGGCCTACCTTGACTCGTTCGGGCAGGGCAGCGTCATTGAGGTCGAGCCGCTCATGGGCAGCGAGACTTTCGCCCTGACGGCGGGGCTCTGGCCCTCGGCCTTTGTGCTGCTCGGCGTGCGGGACGAAAAACTCGGCACGACCGGCGAGCATCACAACGAGTATTTCGACATCGCCGAGGATATGCTCAAATACGCGTCGGCCGCCGGCATCGTCTACGCGCAGGCCTTCTTTGAGTCGGGACAGGACGTGTCGGACCGCGCTTACAAGGGCACCATCAAGGAGTTCTACGCGGCGCTTGGCACCGGCCAGGCCGCTGTTTTTGCCTGAGTCCACAAAAAAGGGCGGCGGACAGACGGGCTGAATCGAGAAAAAGTGAACGGGGTATAAACGCTCATAACGGGGCGGACAGTTTCGGCTGTCCGCCCCGTTTTTTGTCGTTTCGGCGATTTGCCCGCGCCCCTGCGCGTTTTGTCCGTACCGGACCGCCTTATCCATACTGCCC
>DATMXT010000205.1:0-9024 GCA_035561375.1 Terriglobales bacterium
GGGCAGGAGTGGGCGCAGGTGGGCTCGGTCGACGACGCCATGCTCCACCACGAGTTTCTGGCGCTTCGGGACGACGTGACCATTTACAAGACGGTGCCGCAGAGGGCCGGAAATCAGGATTTTTCACAGAGGGCCCCTTGCGAAGTCGAAGCCGAATTTCTGAAACTTTTATCCGAACTTGAAGCACAGGCGTAGGACGGCCTTGCAGTGACCGCCCGCCGCAGCATCCAAACGAAGAAAGAGGAGCGAAACAAGAACACATGAAAACGCGCATCACTGAGCTGTTTGGCATTGAATACCCCATCATTCAGGGCGGCATGGCCCTTGTGTCGGACGCCGACCTCACGGCGGCGGTCAGCGCCGGCGGCGGGCTTGGCATTCTCAACTCCATCGGCTCGCCCGAAAACCTCAGAGCCGAAATTCGCCGCGTGCGGGAGCTGACGGACAGGCCCTTTGCCGTCAACGTCATGCTGCTGGCCAAAAACGTCAAGGATATCATTGCGGTCACCTTGGAGGAGAAAGTCAAAATCATTGCGACCGGCGCCGGCAACCCCCGCGACTATGTGCCGGTCTGGCACGAAGCGGGGGCCTTAGTCATGCCGGTCGTGCCCTCGGCCAAAGTGGCGAAGCGCATGGAGGAGTCCGGCGTCGACGCCGTCGTCTGCGAGGGCGGCGAGTCGGGCGGCCACATCGGCGAGGTGACCACCATCTCCATGATTCCGGTGGCGGCGAGAATCTGCAAAATTCCGGTCGTTGCGGCCGGCGGAATCGGCAGCGGCCGAGGGGTCGCGGCGGCCTTTGCCCTGGGGGCCGAGGGCGTGCAGCTCGGCACCGCGTTTATCGTGGCCGACGAGTGCCGCGCCTCCGACGCCTACAAGGACGCCATTATAAACGCCATGGAGAGCGACACCGTCGTCTATGTCAACGGCATGTCGGGGCGCAACTGCCGCACGGTCCGCTCCGAGCTGTCGGACAAATATTTTGAGGTACTCAAGGCCGAGGGGCCGGAGGCGGCCAAAGCCCTGACCGCGACGGGACTTGCCGTCGCCATGAAGTCGGGCGAGACCGACAAGAGCCTGTATCTCGCCGGTCAATCGGCCGGCAGCGTCATGAAGCGGCAGCCGGCCGCGGCCATCATCCGGGAGCTCATGGAGGGGGCCAGGGCCGCCGCCCTCGAGCAGGTCGAAAAGTGGAAGTGAGCGCCCCCAGACACAAGGTTCACACTGTTCACGACGAAGGGGGCCCATCGGAGAACCCGACATGACCATCACGCTTGTCATCCCGTTTTACAATGAAAAGGCCATTCTGCCGGGCACTGCCGCCGCCTGCCTTTCGCTGCGGGAGCGGCTTCCGGGCCCGCTTGAGCTCATCTTTGTCGACGACGGCTCGACCGACGGCGGCGGAGCCTGCCTCGAAGGGCTTGCAGTCAGGCTTGTCAGCTATCCCGAAAACCGGGGAAAGGGCTATGCCATACGGCAGGGCGTCGCGGCCTCGACGGGGGACGCCGTCGTTTACACCGACTGCGACCTCGCCTACGGACTCGAGGCGGTGCGCCCGGCCGTCAATTTGCTCATGACTTCGGGGGCCGACGTCGTCTGCGGCTCCCGGCGGCTTGCCCCCGAGGGCTATGCCGCCTATCCGCCCTTGCGGCGGGCGGCCTCGGCCGGGTTTTCGCTTCTGGTCAACGCCGTGCTGGGGCTCGGGGTGTCGGACACCCAGTGCGGATTCAAATGTCTGCGGGGGGACGTGGCGCGAGGCCTCTTTTCCCGCTGCGTCACCGACGGGTTTTCCTTTGACCTCGAGCTTTTGGGCCGCGCGAAACGGGCCGGCATGAAAATTGCCGAAATGCCGGTGCGGGTGCTGCGCCATGGGGAATCGAAAGTGCGCATTTTTCAGGACTCCCTCAAAATGGCGGGAGAAGTCTTCGCCATATCACGAATCCTGAGGCTTGAGACATATAATACAGACGGGCCGGAAAAACCGGCCCGCACAGAGCCCGACAAGAGGAGGAAGACAATGGAAAATCTGTATTTTTATCTTGAATCCTGCCCATACTGCCGCAAGGCCGACGCCCTTTTCAAAGAAGTTGTGGAGCACGCTCCGGAGCTGTCGGAGGCCCTCGCCTCGTTTGAGCGCATTGAGGAGACGCGGGACTCGGCCCGCGCCGGACAGTACGACTACTACTATGTGCCCTGCTGCTATGTCGACGGGAAGAAGCTGCATGAGGGCGCCATGACCCTGCCGCAGGCCGAGGCGGTTTTGAAGGCCGTCAAAGCGGCGCTTGAAGCGGGGAAATGAGCAAAATAAGGAGGCAGTCATGACGGTACTGGTTACGGGAGCCGCCGGCTACATCGGAAGCCATGTCGCGCTTTCGCTCATTGAGGCGGGCCATACGGTGGTCGCCGTCGACAACCTCTGCAACAGCGACCGCGCCGCCCTCACGGCGGTGTATGGGCTGACCGGAACGCCCATCAAGTTCTACGAGTGCGACGTGCGGGACGGCAACGCCCTCATGGACATCGTCGTGGCCAACAGGCCCGAGGCCGTGGTGCACCTGGCCGGGCTCAAGTCGGTGTCGGAGTCTACCGTCATGCCGCTTGAATATTACGAAAACAACGTCGGCGGCACCCTGACCCTGCTGCGGGTCATGGCGCTGTGCGGCGTTTCGCGCCTTGTCTTCTCCTCGTCGGCCACCGTCTACGGCGCGGCCGCGACGCCGACGCCGGAGGAGGCGCCCCTGACCGCCGCAAACCCCTATGGGCGCACTAAGCTCGTCATTGAGGGCATGACCCGCGACGCCGCGGCGGCAGGAATCATAGAGCCGACCATTTTGCGCTACTTCAATCCGGTCGGCTCCCACCCGTCCGGGCTTTTGGGGGAAAACCCCAAAGGGGAGCCCGCCAACCTCATGCCCCACATCTGCAGGGCCGCGGCGGGCGAGGGCCCTCTTCGCGTGTTCGGGACCGACTACGACACGCCGGACGGCACCTGTCTGCGGGACTATATCCACGTGCTCGACTTGGCGCAGGGTCACATTGCGGCGCTTTCCCGCCCCGGCACCTACAACCTCGGCGGCGGAAAACCCTGCAGCGTGCTTGAACTCATAAAGGCTTTCGAGGCGGCAAACGGCGTCACGGTCCCCTATGAGACGGCGGGGCGCCGGCCGGGGGACGTGGCGGAGAGCTGCGCCGACATTTCGAAGGCGAAACGGGAACTCGGGTGGAGTCCGCAGCGCGGCGTCGCAGAGATGTGCCGCGACGCGTGGCGGGCCTGCCTGCGTCAAAAGGAGGGTGACAAATGAAAAAGACGGTGCGCGACATCGACGTGGCGGGCAAGCGGGTCCTGCTGCGCTGTGACCTCAACGTCCCGCTGGAAGGCGGCGCAGTGGCCGACGACACGCGGCTCACGGCCTCTCTGCCCACCATTCGGTACCTCCTCGAGCAGGGCGCTTCGGTTGTGCTCTGTTCCCACCTCGGCCGCCCGAAGGGCGCGCCCGACCCCAAATATTCTCTTGCGCCGGTGGCCGAAAAGCTCTCGGAGCTGCTGGGCCGGCCGGTGCCGCTTATCACTGAATACGAGCAGGCGGGGGGAGACATCTGCCTGCTTGAAAACCTGCGCTTTTACCCCGGCGAGGAAAAAAACGACCCGGAGTTTGCCAAAAGACTTGCAGGGCTTGCCGACATCTACGTCAACGACGCCTTTGGCAGCGCCCACAGGGCCCACGCCTCGACGGCGGGGGTGGCGGGCTTTTTGCCCGCCGTCTGCGGCTTTTTGATTGAAAAAGAGCTCTCGGTCATGGGCGGGGCCTTGAGAGACCCCCGCCGGCCCTTTATCGCGGTTTTGGGCGGCGCCAAAGTGTCGGACAAAATCGGCGTCACTCTCAACCTGCTCTCAAAGGTCGACGCCGTCGTCGTCGGCGGCGGCATGGCCTATACATTTGTGGCGGCTTTGGGCGGGCGCATCGGAAATTCGCTGTGCGAGACAGACAAACTCGGGCTCGCCATGGAAATCTGGAACAAGGCGGCCCGCATGAATGTCCCCATCCTGCTGCCGGAGGACTCGCTTTGCGCCATGAGCCCGGACGGCGAGGCGGCCGTCATGCCCTCAAACGAGATAGAGGAGGGCTACATGGGGCTCGACATCGGGCCCGCGGCCGTCGAGCGCTTTGCGCAGGTCTTGGGCCGGGCCGGCACCGTGGTCTGGAACGGGCCGATGGGCATGTTTGAAAAACCCGCCTTCAAGGGCGGCACGCTGGCCGTCGCGACGGCCATTGCCGAGTCGGGCTGCGTCTCCATCGTCGGCGGCGGGGACTCCGCGGCTGCCGCCGAGGAGCTCGGATTTGCCGACCGCATGACCCACATTTCAACAGGCGGCGGCGCGTCGCTCGAATTTCTCGAGGGGCGCAAGCTGCCGGGCATCGAGTGCCTGCTCGACGCTTAAAAGGCCATCACAGATAAAGGAAAGACAACCTATGATTAAACGCCGCAAAATCATCGCAGGAAACTGGAAAATGAACCGCGCCTCGGCCCGCATCATCGCGGGGGCGCTGCCCGAAACCCGCTGTGAGGTGGCTGTCTTCCCGCCCTTCCTCTACATTGCGGACGCCGCGGCGGTGCCGGGGCTGACCGTGGGGGCGCAAAACTGCCACTGGGAGGAGAAAGGCGCCTTTACGGGGGAGCTCTCGGCCCAAATGCTGAGAGCCGTCGGCGCCGCGGCCGTCCTCATCGGACACAGCGAGCGCCGGCAGCTGTTCGGCGAGACAGACGGGACCGTAAACAAAAAAATCCATGCCGCCCTTGCGGCGGGCCTTCGCCCTTACATCTGTGTCGGCGAGACGGTCTCGGAGCGGGACGCCGGAGACGCCCTTGCGGTCGTCGAGCGGCAGCTTACGGCAGCCCTCGAGGGGGTCGAGGACTATCTCTCCCTTGTCGTCGCCTATGAGCCGGTCTGGGCCATCGGCACGGGCCGGACGGCCACGGCTAAAGAAGCGCAGGAGGTCTGCCACCATCTGCGGCTCTGCCTCATGCACAAATACGGCGCCATGGCCGGCGTGCTGCCCATTTTATACGGCGGCTCAGTCAACGAAGATAACGCGAAAGAGCTCTTCGCCTGCCCCGACATCGACGGCGGGCTGATCGGCGGGGCCTCTTTGAAGCCCGGCGCTTTTGCCGCCATTGTCAGGGCCGCCGAGGAGAGCTACGGAGAAGAAGGGCACGAGCACGGGGCGGGCTGTTCCTGCGGCCACTGCGCGGGCACGCATGACGCGCCTGCTAAGGCGGGCGACTGCGGGGACGGGGACCATTGCCATGCATAGCCCCGCGGTCCTGCTCATTTTGGACGGGTACGGCGAGGGGCCGGTCTGCCCCGGAAACGCCGTCTGCCGGGCCGACACGCCGGCCCTGAAGTCCATATTCAACGCGAGCCCCCACTGCCTGCTCACGGCCTCCGGGGCCGATGTCGGCCTGCCGGAGGGGCAGTTTGGCAACAGCGAGGTCGGCCACACCAACTTAGGTGCCGGGCGCGTCGTCTATCAGGACCTCTCCCGCATTGACCGCGCCATTGAAGACGGCAGCTTTTTCGAGAACCCCGCCCTGGGGTCGGCCATGGCCCGCGGCCGGGTGCACATCATGGGCCTTGTGTCGGACGGCGGCGTCCACACGGTCATGCGGCACATTGAGGCCCTCATTGACATGGCAAAACGGGAAGGGGCCAGGCTCTATCTCCACGCCTTTACGGACGGCAGGGACACGCCGCCCGCCTCCGGGCTGTCCTGTCTGCGGCAGCTCGCGGACAAGGCCGAAATCGCGACGGTCTCGGGCCGGTACTTTGCCATGGACCGGGACTCCCGCTGGGACCGCGTTGAGGCGGCCTACCGGGCGCTGACGACGCCCGGCGCCGGCGGCGACCCCGTGGCCTACCTCGAGGAGTGCTATCAAAACGGCGTGACCGACGAATTTGTGCCGCCAAAGGCCTTTTCGCCGGAGGGGTACATCAGAGACGGGGACGGGGTCATTTTCATCAACTTCCGGCCCGACCGGGCGCGGCAGCTGACCCGCGCTTTCCTCGACCCGGAGTTTTCGCGCTTCGCACGGGAAAAGCTGACGCTCACCTATGTCTGCATGACCCAGTACGACGCCGATTTCGCGCCCTGGGCGGGGGTCGCCTTTCCGCCGCACGCCCTTAAAAACACGCTGGGCGAGTGGGTGAGCCATCTCGGGCTGCGGCAGCTGCGCTGCGCCGAGACCGAGAAGTACGCCCATGTCACCTTCTTTTTCAACGGCGGCAGGGAAAAGCCCTTTGAGGGGGAAAAGCGCATCTTAGTGCCCTCGCCCAAAGTCGCCACCTACGACCTCGCCCCCCAGATGTCGGCCCTCGAAGTGGCCGACAAAGTCGTGCGGGCGCTGGCCTTGGGGCTTTTTGACCTCGTCATCGTCAACCTCGCAAACCCCGACATGGTGGGACACACCGGCGTCATCGACGCGGTGCTGACGGCACTGCGGGTCGTGGACATTGCGGCCGACCGCATTGTGACGGCCGCGAAAAAAGCCGGCGGCTTTGCCATTGTGACGGCCGACCACGGCAACGCCGAGTCCATGCTGCTGGAGGACAACACGCCTCAGACCGCCCATTCGGCCTATCCGGTGCCCTTCGCCGTCGTCGGCCGCGGGGAGATGACCCTGAAGGACGGCAGGCTCTGCGACGTCGCGCCGACGCTGCTGACCCTCATGGGGCTGCCCATCCCCCCCGAAATGGAGGGGGTCGACCTGTCTGGCGGGACGGCCGGCGAGACTTGACGATGCTGTCGGTACATAGCACATTAAAAATATTGCACGGGGGTTTAAATGAGAATAGAATTTGACGAATACCGCCTGAAGCTGGAGGGCATGGAGGATGCGATTGACGATCTGGCGCAGGCTATCGGGCTTGAAGGGCTCAAGGCCGAAGCGGCCGAGCTCGAGCGCCAGTCGGCGCAGCCCGGCTTTTGGGACGACCTCGAGCGCTCGCAGCGCGCGCAGCAGCGGTCAAAGCAAATCGCCAATCGCATAGAGAGGTACGAGGACCTCTACCGCCGGTGGGAGGACGCCGTGACCCTGACCCACATGGCCATTGAGCTTTCAGACGAGAGCCTCCTCGATGAGATTATCGCCGAGCACGACGCCGTCGCTGCCGAGCTCGGGGAGCAGCGGCTCTCGACCCTGCTCACGGGCGAGTACGATTCCCACAACGCCATTCTGACCTTCCACCCGGGGGCCGGCGGCACCGAGGCGCAGGACTGGGCGCAGATGCTCTACCGCATGTACACGATGTGGGCCGAGCGGCACAAATATATCTATAAAATACTCGACTACCTCGACGGGGACGAGGCCGGCATCAAGTCGGCCGCCATTCTCATCTCAGGGGAGAACGCCTACGGCTACCTCAAGGGGGAGCTCGGGGTCCACCGGCTGGTGCGCATCTCGCCCTTTGACGCGTCGGGCCGGCGGCACACCTCCTTCGCCTCGGTCGAGGTCATGCCGGAGTTCGACGACTCCATTAAGCTCGACATC
This sequence comes from Terriglobales bacterium, assembly GCA_035561375.1. Lineage (GTDB taxonomy): Bacteria > Bacillota > Clostridia > Oscillospirales > Feifaniaceae > DATMXT01. The sequence continues at coordinate 7,548 of DATMXT010000205.1, forward strand.
CGGGACGAGGATTTGAAAGTGGACACCTACCGCTCGTCGGGGGCCGGCGGGCAGCACGTCAACAAGACCGAGTCGGCCATTCGCATCACCCATATTCCCTCCGGCATCGTCGTGGCCTGCCAGAACGAGCGCAGTCAGCACCAGAACCGCGAGGTCGCCATGACCATGCTCAAGTCCAAGCTCATGGAAATCAAGGAGCGGGAGCGCCTCGAGCGCATTGAGGACATCAAGGGCGACCAGCGGGAAATCGCGTGGGGCAGTCAAATCCGCTCTTATGTCTTCATGCCCTACACGCTCGTCAAGGACCACCGCACCGGTTTTGAGGCCGGCAACATCGGCGCCGTCATGGACGGGGACATCGATGGATTCATCAACGCTTACCTCAAAAATCTTGCCGCGGACAAATAAGCTTTTCATATTTTTAGCCAAAAATCCGCCTGCACTTTTGTATACCGATATGACCGCCGCACCCTGTACAGTAAAAAATTCCTATGATATAATCGAGGACGGCAGGCAAATTTATATTTTTGTGTTTGACCGGGGGCGTTTGCCGCCCGCCGGTACAGCATAAAAAGTACAGTATTAAGGAGTGGATTGCCATGAACTACAAGTTCTCAGACCGCGCGAAAAACGCCAAGCCCTCGCTCATCCGCCAAATTTCAGCCAGAGCGGCCGGAAATCCCAACTTCATTTCCCTTTCAATCGGAAATCCCGCCTATGAGTCCTTCCCCGTGAAGGAACTGCGCGAGATGAACGATCTGGTCTATGAGCGCAACAGCGTCGAGGCGCTCCAGTACGGCCCGACCGAGGGCTGGCCGGGCTTCCAAAAGCAGATCAAGGACCGGCTGCTCAAGACCAAGGGCATTAAGCCCGAGGGCAACAACATCATCGTCACGACCGGCTCGCAGCAGGGCCTCGACCTCATGCCCCGCGTGTTCTGCAATGAGGGCGACGTCGTTCTGGTCGAATCCTTCACCTACCTCGGGGCGCTGGGCGCCATGCGCGGCTACTGCGCAAAGCCGCTGGGCATCAAGATGGACGAGGACGGCATCAACCTCGAGGCCATGGAACAGGCCCTCAAGACCGTCCCCAACATCAAATACCTCTACTTAGTGCCCAACTTCCAGAACCCCTCCGGCATCACGATTCCGCTTGAAAAGCGCAAGAAGATTTACGACCTCGCCTGCAAGTACGACATTCTCATCTATGAGGACGACCCGTACGGCGAGCTGCGCTACACCGGCAGCCCGGTGCCCGCCATTAAGAGCTTCGACACCGAGGGCCGCGTCATTTACGCCGGCTCCTTCTCCAAGGTGCTGGCCGCGGGCCTGCGCGTCGGCTTCCTGTGCTGCGCCGATGAAATCTGGGGTAAGATGGTCTCCTGCAAGGGCAACATGGACTCCGGCTCCAACATCACCTCCCAGCTCATCGCCTCCTATTATATTGAGAAGTTCGACCTCGACGAGCACATTGAGAA
>DATMXT010000206.1:0-9048 GCA_035561375.1 Terriglobales bacterium
CCCCGGCGCCCTCCCCTGTCCGCATGAGGGCCGCCATGCGCAGCTTAATGGAATAGTAGTCGATGTCGTGCCGGAAAATGATGAGCATGAGCCCCGCCAAAAAGAGCGCCACGGCTAAAATGCGCCCGGCTTTCTTTTTCATCCGGCGGCGCTTTCTGGCTACAGCGTTGTCGACGAGCTTCGGCGCTGTCTTGTTCATGACGGGTCACCCCCGAGCGCCGGATAATACACTTTGGCAAGCGCAAGCCCGCAGGCGGGCGCCGTGGGGCCGGCCGCAGACCGGTCGCGGGCCGCGATGGCCGCCGCCACGTCCACGCCCTCGACAAGAGTGCCCACCATGATGCGCACCATGTTGTAGAGAAATCCGTCCCCTCGCACCCGGACGGTCAGCATGCCCTGCGAAAACGACGCCTCGCACAAGTATATGGTCCGGCGGGTATCCTCTATGCTGCTGCCGGCCGCCATGAAGGAGGCAAAGTCGTGCGCCCCCTCAAAAAGCGGGGCGTTTCGGATGACTCCCGCGACGTCAAAGGGCGCGGGGTGGTGCCAGCTCGTCGCCGCCTCAAAGACGTTGCGGTGGCGGGGGGTCCAGATGCGGTACTGGTACTCCTTCCAGGCGGCGCTGTATCTGGGGTGAAAGTCAAGCGGCACCTCGGTCACTTCCGACACCGAGATGTCGCAAGGCAGGTTGGCGTTCAGGGCGCGGGCGAGTTTTTCCGCCGCAAAGTCCGACACAGTCCTTGTCGTGCAGAAATATTCGAGGGCATGCACCCCTGCGTCTGTGCGCCCGCAGCCCGTGACCGGAACCTCGTCGCCCAGTAAAAGCCGCAGCGCCTGCTGGAGCGTCCCCTGCACGGTGGGGGCGTTATGCTGCACCTGAAAGCCGGCGTAGGCGCCGCCTAAAAAAGAGAGTTTGATGAGCAGCTGTCGCTCCAAAGCGGGGCGCCTCCTTTCAGGTGATTTCAGGCTTAATAGGGCAGGCCGTTTGCCCAGAGCACGCCGCCTAAGAGCGCAAAGAGGATGACGACGGCCGCGACGTCGACGCCCCCGACCTTCATGACCTTTAGGCGGGTGCGCCCGGCCCCGCCGTGGTAGCAGCGGCACTCCATCGCGATGGCAAGCTCGTCCGCCCGGCGGAAGGCCGAGACGAAGAGCGGCACCAAAATCGGCACTAAAGCCGTCGCCCGCTTGACGATTCCGCCGCTCTCAAAGTCGGCGCCCCTCGCTTTTTGGGCGTTCATAATCTTGTCGGTCTCTTCAATTAAGGTCGGAATAAACCGCAGCGCAATCGTCATCATCATGGCGAGCTCGTGCACCGGCAGCCCGATTTTCTTGAAAGGGCCAAGGAGCCGCTCAATGGCGTCGGTCAGCATGATGGGCGACGTCGTGTAGGTGAGAAGCGAAGTGCCGATGATGAGGAACATGATGCGCAGCACCATAAAGGCGGCGGACCGCAGCCCCTCCCAGGTCGGCTTGAAAATTCCGAGCACAAAGATGGGGGTGCCGGGGGTGTAGAAGATGTTGATGGCCGAGGTGATGACGATGATGACCATGAGGGGCTTGACGCTTTTGAGCACCGTCTTGAGAGGGGTTTTGGACGAGACGATGACGACGGTGAGAAACACCGCAATGACCCCGTAGGCAGCAAAGGTCTTGACAAAGAAGAGCCAAGCGATATAGAGGATGACGCAGATGAGCTTAACTCTGGCGTCCATCTTGTGGACAAAGGAGTGGCCGGGGAAAAACTGGCCCAGTGTGATGTCCTTAAGCATGGGCCACCCCCCTCTCGTCGCAGAGCCGGAGAATTTCCCGCTGCGCGTCCTCGAGGGTGTAGACGCCGCCCGGGACCGGAAGCCCTCTGTCCCGCAGTCCCATAAAGACTTTCGTGATCTGCGGAATGTCGAGCCCCATGGCCTCAAGCTCACGGGCCCGCTCGAAGACGGCGCGGGTCTCGTCGTACATGGCGACCTTGGCGTGGCTGATGACCAGCACCCGGTCGGAGTGTCTAGCCACGTCCTCCATGCTGTGTGAGACCAGAATGACGGTGGTGCCGGCCTCTCTGTGGTAGTCGTGAATGCGGGAGAGAATTTCATCTCTGCCCTGCGGGTCAAGTCCCGCCGTCGGCTCGTCGAGCACTAAGACTCGCGGCTTCATGGCCAGAACCCCGGCGATGGCCACCCGGCGCTTTTGTCCGCCCGAGAGCTCAAAGGGCGACAGCCCGAGCATGCCCTCCTCAATGCCGACCATGAGGGCGGCCTCCCGCACGTTGCGGTCGACCTCCTCCTCGGTAAGCCCCATGTTGACAGGCCCGAAGGCGATGTCCTTGTAGACCGTCTCTTCAAAGAGCTGGTATTCCGGATACTGGAACACTAATCCCACTTCAAAGCGCACCTGCCGGATTTTTGCGGGCTGCGCCCAGATGTCCCTGCCGTCCAGCAGTACCTTGCCGGAGCTCGGCTTCATGAGCCCGTTCAAGTGCTGCACCAAGGTCGATTTTCCGCTGCCGGTGTGGCCGATGACCCCAATGAATTCGCCTTGCGGCAGTCCCAGCGTGATGTCCTCAACGGCCGTCTTCTGAAAGGGGGTGCCGAGGCTGTAGGTGTATGTGACATGCTGGAGCTCTAAAATGTCCATGTCACACACCCTCCTCAAACAGCGCCGCGATGGCCGCCTGCGCCTCGTCCGGCGTCAGCACCTCGGGGAGGGCCGGCAGCTTTTCCCGCAGCCGGTGGACAAGGGCCGCCGCCTGCGGCGCCTCGAGTCCGAACCGCTGCAGCTCCTCCTGCCGGCAAAAGACCTCTTGGGGCGTGCCGTCCATCGCGATTTTGCCGCCGTCGAGCACCACAATGCGGTCGGCCATGGCCGCCTCGTTCATGTAGTGGGTGATGAGGACGGTCGTGATGCCCTCTTCTTTATTGAGGCTCTGGATGGTCTTCAGCACCTCTTTGCGCCCCTGCGGGTCGAGCATGGCCGTCGGCTCGTCGAGCACGATGCAAAGGGGGCGCATGGCGATGATGCCGGCGATGGCCACCCGCTGCTTTTGTCCGCCCGAGAGCTGATGGGCCGCGTGCTCGCGGTATTCCCACATGTCGACGGCTTTGAGTGCATGTTCCACCCGCTGCACAATCTCTTTTTGGGGCACTCCGAGGTTTTCGGGGGCGAAGGCGACGTCCTCCTCCACGATGGTGGCGACGATCTGGTTGTCGGGGTTCTGGAAGGCCATGCCGGCCCGCTGCCGGATGTCGAAGAGCCGCTCCCCGTCCATCGTGTCAATGCCGTCGACATAGACCTTGCCCGAGGACGGCAGCAGCACGGCGTTGAAGTGCTTGGCCAAGGTCGATTTGCCGCTGCCGTTTTGCCCGATGACGGCCACAAAGGAGCCGCGCTCAATCGTAAGGTCAATCTTGTCCAAAACCGTGCGCTCCCCCTCTTCCCCCGAGTATATAAAGGAGAGCGCCTGCGTTTCAATCATTTTTGCGCTCATGAAAACCTCCAGTAAGCGGATGCGCCCGCCGGCAGCGGGGGTGAACCCGTGACCGGCAGCCCGAGCTCGTCGGCAAAGACCGTGCCGCCAAAGCGTTTTCCCACGGTCTTGCCGAGAATATAGGCCATGACCGAGGGTGACAGCCCCGTCGTGTAGGAGTTGACGAGGAAAAAGAGCGGCTCGTCCGAGAGCACGTCCGCAACGAGCTCCACAAAGGGGTAAATGGACTGCTCGAGCTTCCACAGCTCGCCCGACGGCCCTCTGCCGTAGGAGGGCGGGTCCATGATGACGGCGTCGTACTTCTTGCCCCGGCGGAGCTCCCGCTCGACAAACTTCCGGCAGTCGTCGACAATGTACCGGATGGGGGCCTGCGAAAGCCCCGACAGCGCCGCGTTTTCGCGGGCCCAGGCCACCATGCCTTTTGAGGCGTCGACGTGGCAGACGGATGCCCCCGCGGCTGCCGCCGCCAGCGTCGCCCCGCCCGTGTAGGCAAACAAGTTGAGCACCGAGACGGGCCTGCCGGCGTTTTTAATGAGCTCGCCGCAATAGTCCCAGTTGTAGGCCTGCTCGGGGAAAATGCCGGTGTGCTTAAACCCCATCGGCTTGATGGCAAAGACGAGGGAGCCGTAGCCAATCTGCCACACCTCCGGCAGGGCGCGAATCTCCCAGCTGCCGCCGCCCTTGTCCGAGCGATGGTAGCGGGCGTTCGCGGTGTTCCACCGCGGGTCGGTCTTTGGGGTCTCCCAGATGACCTGGGGGTCGGGCCGGATGAGCGTGTAGTCGCCCCAGCGCTCAAGCTTTTCACCGCTTGAAGTGTCAATCACCTCATAGTCCTGCCATTTATCCGCAAGGAACATGCGCTCATCCCTCCTTTTTGAGCATTTTCGCCGCGTAATTTGCCATGAGCTTCTTTACGGTGCCGCCAAAGTCGATTTCAAGCAGCTGGTCGCCGCCCGTCTCCTTGACCGAAAGCACCCGCCCGGCACCGAAGCTGCCGTGGCGCACAAGGTCGCCCGCCTCGTATTTGACCGCTGTCTGCTGCGGGGCCGGCTTGAAAACCGCCTTCGGGACCATGGGCTTTGTCGGCAGGTCCCACGGGACCCGCACGCCCGCCCGCTCCTTCTTTCGCTGCTCGCCCATGTCCTCGATGTACTGCTGGGGAATCTCCTTCAAAAACCGGGAGGGCTGCGGGTAGAGCGTATTGCTGAACATTCGCCGCATCGCGGCGCAGGTCAAAAAAAGACGGCTTTTCGCCCGCGTGATGGCGACATAGCAGAGCCTGCGCTCCTCCTCCATCTCTTTAGGCTCCATGAGCACCCGCCCGGAGGGGAAGAGCTCCTCCTCCATGCCGGTCAAAAAGACGATGGGGAACTCCAGCCCCTTTGCCGAGTGTATCGTCATGAGGGAGACGTAGCCTGCTGCCTCGTCGTAGGCGTCGAGGTCGGTGGCAAGGGCCGCCCCCTCGAGAAAGCCCGCGATGGTGGGCTCCGGATCGCTCTCCTCATATTTTGCCACGTTTTCGCTCAAAGTGCCGATGTTGGCGGTGCGGTCGCGGCCGTCGGCCGCATCCTGCGCCCGCACATAGTCGAGGTAGCCGGTCTTTTCAAGCACGGCCGCCAGCACCTCGGTGGGCAGGGCGTGCCCCGTAAACTCCGTCAGCTCCGCAATCATTGCGGCAAAGGCTTTGAGCTTTGCGGCCGCCCTCGAAAGGTCGGCGTAGGCGTCCGCCGCCGCCGCAATTTCCAGCATCGTGGCGCCCTCGGCGGCCGCAATGCGCGTCAGGGTCTCGACCGTCGCCTCCCCGATCCCCCGCTTCGGCTCGTTGATGATGCGGGCAATGCGCAGCGTGTCCTCCTTGTTGACGAGGGCCGTCAGGTAGGCCACGACATCCTTGACCTCCTTGCGCTCGTAGAACTTCATGCCGCCGAAAATGCGGTACGGAAGTCCGGATTTGATGAGCGTCTCCTCAATGACGGCCGACTGCGCGTTTGTGCGGTAGAGCACCGCAAAGTCGTTGTAGGGGCGCCCGGCCGCAGACATCGCCAGCACCTGGTCTGCGATGAACTGCGCTTCGGCGTAGGCGTCGTCCCCCCTGAAAAAGCCCACCTTCTCCCCCTCGGGGGCGCTTGTCCAGAGATTTTTGCCCTTGCGGGAGGTGTTGCGGGCGATGGCCGAGTTGGCGCAGGCGAGGATGGTCCCGGTTGAGCGGTAGTTTTGCTCTAATTTGATGACGGTGCAGTCCGGGTGCCGGGACTCAAAGCTCAGGATGTTCTCAATGGTCGCCCCGCGAAAGCTGTATATGCTCTGGTCGTCGTCGCCGACCACCATGATGTTGCCGCCGCCCTCGGCCAGAAGCTCGGTCAGGATAAACTGTGCGCGGCTGGTGTCCTGATATTCGTCGACCAGCACATAGTCGTACCGCCTGCGGTAGGCCTCCCGCACATCGGGGTGCTCCTGCAGCAGTTTCACCGTGTTGAAAATGAGGTCGTCGAAGTCCATGGCGCCGGCCGATTTGAGGCGACTCTGGTAGAGCTCGTAGACCTTCGAGATGCGCGAGAGCCGGTAGTCGGTCTCAGTCGCCTTGGCAAAGGCCTCGGGCGACTGCAAGGTGTCCTTGGCGCGCCCGATGACCGACAGCATGGCGCCGGCCGGAAACTTCTTGTCGTCGAGCCCCGCCGACTTGACGCACTCCTTCATGACTTTTTTCGCGTCGTCGGCGTCGTATATCGTAAAATCTGTGGGGTATCCGAGCTTGTCCGCGTCCCGCCGGAGCATTTTGGCGCAAATGGCGTGGAAGGTGCCGGCCACGACCTCGGCCCCGCCGGGGCCGATTTTCTTGACAAGCCGCTCCCGCAGCTCGCCCGCAGCCTTATTGGTGAAGGTGACGGCCAAAATCCGCCAGGGTCTCACGGGGCGCGCCCCCATGACCGCGAGGACATGCTCCTCAAAATCGGGGTCGGGGCACTTTGCGTACTCCTCGAGCAGGGACACGCCGGCTTCGCTTAAGGCAGCGGGCTCAGTGTCCAGTAAATTGCCGTATTTGATGAGGTAGGCGATTCGGTTGACCAGCACCGTCGTCTTGCCGGAGCCGGCGCCCGCCAAAATGAGCATGGCGCCGTCCGGCGCCAGCACCGCGCGGCGCTGCTCCGGGTTCATGCTCGCAAAGTCCCGCGAGACGATCTCTCGCCTTGCCGCGGCAAATCGCGCTAAGAGCTCGGCCACCGTATCCCCCCTTTCCACCATAGAGAAATATCATATACGATTTTGGCAAAAAAAGCAATCGCTCAAATGTAAACAAGGGGGTGGCGCGGGACAAGAAAAGGGCGTCCCCCGTGGATGGGGGCCGCCCGCAGTCCGGCAGTTTCAGATGATTTCCCGCAGCTTTGCAAGGGCTCTTTTTTCGAGGCGCGACACCTGCACCTGCGAAATGCCGAGCTCCGCCGCCGTCTCCTGCTGGGTGCGGCTGCGGTAGTACCGCAGCAGCAGCAGCTTGCGCTCGCGGGGGGAGAGCTGCGAGAGCGCGTTTGTGACGGCGACCCGCTCAATGGTCTCGTCGGTCTCGTCGTGGCCCAAAACGGCGAGTAGCCCCTCCCCCTCCCCGTCGACGGTGTAGGAGAGCGAGAGCACCGGAATGAGGGAGTCGAGGGCCAGGACGACGGCCGACGGCTCCATTTCGGCCGCCGCCGCAATTTCGGAGATGGTGGGCTCCCGGCCCAAGGCCGACGACAGCTCGGCCTGCAGGGCCGAAAGCCGGCGCGCCTGCTCTTTGATGCCGCGGCTGATGCGCACCGGCCCCGTGTCGCGGAAGTGCCGGCGCAGCTCCCCGATGATGACGGGGACGGCGTAGGTGGAAAACTGCACGCCGGCCGTCAGGTCAAAGTTCTTGACCGCTTTGACAAAGGCCATGGAGCCGATCTGAAACAGGTCGTCGTATTCGGTTCCGCGGCCGAGGAAGCGGCCGACCGCCATGCGCACAAGCCCTTGATTTTGTTCGAAGAAGCGGCCCATGGCCTCCTTGTCGCCCGCCTTGGCCGCAGTGAGCAGGTCGAGCTTGGTCGCGTTCACGACAACTTCTTTGTCATCGTGACCGTCGTTCCGCGCCCCGGTTTTGAGGTCACCCGAAGCTTGTCCATAAACGCCTCCATGATGGAAAAGCCCATGCCGCTGCGCTCTCCCGCTCCCCCCGAGGTGTAACAGGGGGTGCGGGCCAGCTTGACGTCGGCAATGCCGACGCCGGTGTCGCGAATCGTGGCCGAGAAGATGCCACCCTCGAGCAGCCGCAGTGTTATGTATACCCTTCCGCCCCCCTGCGGGTAGGCGTGGACCACCGCGTTTGTCACGGCCTCCGAAATGGCGGTTTTGATGTCGGCCACGATGTCCATCGTCGGGTCAAGCTGACTTGCCAGCACCGCCGCCGCCGCCCGCGTGAACCCCTCGTTGACCGATTTGGCCGGCATGCTCATCTTGATTTCATTGACGACCTTCACTTGATCTCCTCCCTGTGCTCCACGTATTTGTAGGCGCCCGACATTCCGAGGATTTTTGCCACCCGGCCGGTGTCGCCCTGGACGGCCACCCGCCCGCCGCGGGAGGCCATGGTGCGGTATCGGCCCATGATAAATCCAAGCCCCGAGCTGTCCATGAATTCGACCCCCGACAGGTCGATGACAAGGCTGCGCGGCCGCAGATCGGCAATCTGCCTGTCCACTTTTTCCCTGAGCATGACGGCGTTGTGGTGATCGATGTCGCCGGTGATGAAGGCCGTAAGCTCTTCTCCGTCGAGTTGTGTCTTTAGATTCATACGCACCCTCCATAAAAAAATAAGGGTTATGATGGCTTCATCATAACCCTTATTCTGCGCGGTTTTTGTCAGAATATTCCTGCTATTTTGTCAGATTATTCCCCGAATGTAGGTCCTGGCTTCCCCGATGAGGTAGAGCGAGCCGCAGATGAGTACGCTGTCCTCAGCTCTCGCCTCGGCCAGTGCCATGTCGACCGCCTGCGGGATGCTTAGGGCCTCCCGCACGTCGGGGCAGATTTCGGCGGCCTTCGCAATCTCCCCTGTCGCAAGGGCTCTGGGGGAGGCCGGCGGAGCGGCGATGAAGACGTCGGCAATGGCCGCGAGCATGGGAATGGCCTGCCTCCAGTCCTTGTCGGCCAGCATGCCCATGACGGCAATGAGCCGTCCGGGGCGGGTGCGCAGGTGCTGCAAGGCGGCTTTGCGCAACACCCGAACTCCGTCCGGGTTGTGCCCGCCGTCGAGCACCACGACGGGGTCACGGCGCATGACTTCAAACCGGCCGGGGAACTTTGTCTCCCGCACGCCCTTTTCAATTGCCTCGTCCGGCAGGTCAAACCCGCGGGCGCGCAGCACAAACGCCGCTTCGACGGCCGTCGCCACGTTGATAAGCTGATGTTCGCCAATCAAAGGCGTGTGCAGCGCAAGGCCCCGGTAGTGGAAGTCGCTGCCGTCAAGCGTCTCGGTCCCCGGCAGGATGCCGGCGGCATAGGGGATGACAAGCCGCGCCCCCTCCTCGGCCGCCCGCCTGCGCACGACCTCAATG
>DATMXT010000207.1:0-2263 GCA_035561375.1 Terriglobales bacterium
AAAATCGAAGAGGCGCTGACCGAATACCAGTGCGCGTATGACCTCAACCAGTCGATCGGCTACGCCAAGACCATCTCCGAGCGCTACGCCATCCTGTGTCAGAACGCGAGGTCCCCGATTGAGAACCTACCGCTTAAAAAAAGGCCCCTCGTCGTCATGGAGCATATGAAATCACAAAACAGCGACTAAAAATCCACTGCCGGGACCGAATAATCGGTCCCGGCAGTTTTTTAATAAGCGCTTTTCAGCAAAACCCGATGCGAAGCGCGAAGCCCGCAATGGTGTCGATCGCCTTGGAAAAATCGTCTTCGCACACCTCGACGGGCGCGTCTTCCTCCAGCGATTTTGTATACGCCCGGCCCAAAACCATGTCGACCAGCTCCTGATGCTTTCGGATGGAGCGGACATTTTTGCCGTAGAGCTTTTCGCAGGCGGCCGACAGCGCCTGCCCGTCAAGCAGCACATGGCCGGCGTACATGCCGCTCATTTTCACGCCGCTGTAACGGCCGATGATTTCGCGCATGCGGTCGACGGGGACCTCCGGGAATTTAAAAACGGTGCACCGGTCCCTCAGCGGCTCCGGCACCGCGTCGAGGTCGTTGCAGGTCATCACGACGAGGCAGTGGGAGACGTCGATTGGAAAACCGAAAAAGTTCTCGAAAAGGACGTTTGCGCTGTTGTCGCAGACCGGCAGCAGCTCATCGGCAATGGAGGCGCGGGTGGTGGGGCTCGAATTTTTGTCGACCTCGTCAATGATGAGCAGCGGGTTGAGGGTTTCCGTGTGCACCATGGCCTTTGCGATTTCGCCCATGTCCGCCCCGCGAAAGGAGAGCGCGTCGCCGGTCAGCCCGTGTCCGCAGGCCGCCTGCGGAACCGAGACAAGCCAGCTGCGAAGTCCCATGACGTCGGCGAGAATTTTTGCGGCGGTGGTCTTCCCGCACCCCGGAGGCCCCGACAGGATGACGGGTTTCATTTTTTGATTTCGGACATATTCCATCACGCTGGGGAGCATCGCATGGGTGAACTGGGCCGGCAGCAGGTTCTCGGCGCAGGCGTCTTTGAGCCTCAGATACATCGCCCGCTCGGTGACGCCGGCGTAAAACGCCGGAATCTCCATTTGAAGGCGCGCCAGCGTCTCGCAGGCGCCAATCCACTTGCGCTGTTCCGCGTCGACGCTGGCCGGCCGGATTTGCAGCATGGCTTTGGTCTCCTCGAGCTGCTTTTTCACGCTGTCGGGAATTTTCAGGCGCCCGTCACCCTCCTTTGCCCTGTCATAGCCCGCCGCGGCCTTTTGCGCCAAGGAGATGAGCGCGCGCAGCTCCCGGTCGGAAAGGCCCAGCAGATATCTCTTTTCCGCGCTGAGTTTTTCAGTTTCCATAACCCTTCTCCTATTTCCTGCCTGTCAGGGCGTTATCCGCATCCGCCAAAAGGCGCGCTTCAGCTCCCGGCTTTGTCGCAGTCGTCCTCGTCGCCGGCGCATCCCGCAAGGAACTTTGCCAGTCCGCCGAAGGGGAATCCCGCCCGGCCGGAAGGGTCGCCGTCAAAGTCGTCGTCCTCTTTGGCGGCACCGTCTTTGCCGTCCTCAAGCCCCGAGAGCAGGTCCTTGAGGCGGCGCTCCCTGTCGTCCTCGCCCTTTGGAAAAAGGAGCCCGTGTGTGACATATTCAAGCTCCTCCCTGTAGTCGTGCAGGAAGCTGATGACAATCTGCTCCATGTCCTCCAGCGTTTCGCCGGTGAGCGGCGCCTCTTTGAAGCTGGCCTCAATATGGCAGAACAGTCGCCCGTTGTCCGAGCTTGCGCACAGGTAGGCGACTTTTTTCTCATCGGTTTTCCCCTGGCAGTACTGGGCGGTCATGGCCCGGTAGGGCGGCAGGGCCGTGATGCCCGGAAAAGCCTCGACAATTGCGAACTCAATGTTTTTGTCCACGCGGATTTTCAGAAAGTAACTCTCGTTTGACGTGAGCACCTCGCAGAGAAATCCTGTGGAGCTGGAGCAGTCCTGCATTTTCGCGACCGTGTTGTGGTTGCTCTTTGTGACGAGAAACTCTTCAAAAGCCCTCAGGGTTGCCTCGTAGTTGTTCATATTCATTCTCCTTTTCTTCTCGGTTTGTTTTGGCGTCGGCGTGCCTGCCGGTTGCCGCATGTGGACTTTGGCCTTCGCCCATAGGATAAGCAAATTTGCCGGAGAAGAAAATGCCACACAAGGGCCAAATCGGGGCCATTTTCATGCGATGCGCCCGAAGTCAAGACAGCAGCTGCACAAC
>DATMXT010000208.1:0-4212 GCA_035561375.1 Terriglobales bacterium
CTAATAAATCAATGTCGACTTCAAAGTATCTACGATCACCATAGTTATGCTTTGACGAACTCACCTCACAGTTAAATCTTTCAGAAATTATCTTGGCAGCAATCTGAACATCGTAATCTGTCATTTCAGCAGCTGTCATCATTGTTGTCACAAGTCTCATCACTTTACCACTCCTGTTTCAATCAGATATTTGAATTGTTCCAGCCCTAATTTGAACGCTGTGACAAAATTTCCACTGGAATCATAAAAAGCCCACTGCCGAGTTGATGGATTATAAACATGTGTACCTGACATAGCTCTATAGGTGCCGCTTTTCTGTAAACCAGTTTCAAGCAAATTGTTAATGTCGTACCTAAATTGTTCTTTGCTCGTATTGCTGCCATCAGGATATGTCCCAAACTCTGCCGAATGCTTACTGAAGGCTTTATCAAGGGAGCTTTGGCCATAATTGATGTTTTCTGCATTGACAATTTTCCCCGTCTTTGCCTCCAGCTCCGGCGGCTTCCCGGCTTCGGCCACGGTTGCGGCGTAGAGCCTGCCGAGCTCGGCGTCTGTCGGCTCCCGGCCGTTTTCCAGCGCGTCGTTCAGGATGGCCGCTCTGCGATATGCCTCGCTCTGGGCGGGGCTTTTCAGCGCCTCCTGTATGAGCGTCTCAACCTGCCCCGCTCCGCGCAGCTGCACCCCGTAGCCCCGCACGTTCATGCGCTCGACGCCGTTTGTCAGCGTGTGGTTGACCGCCGCAGGTAGCCCGCCGAACAGCAGGGCCGCCTTAAAGCCCTCGGCCCCCGCTCTGCGAGCCTTGGCCCGCTCCTGCGGCGTCATACTCAGCAGCTTTTCAACCGAGGCTCCCGCGAGGTTCAAGGCGCCCGTCCTGCCTTCCGACGCCATGCGGCCGAGGTTGGCCATTGACACAGCCGACTGAATATACTCCTCCCCGTACTCGCCGAGGACATCGATCCCGTATTTTCCAAGAGCTTTTATCGTCTTTTGCAGCGCCGACTGCGCCGCGCGCCCGGCGCCCTTTTTGGCGAGGGTCCTGACCCCTTTTTGCGCGAGCGACGACGCGAGCTGTGTAAAGCCCAGCATCGCAATGTCGAGGCCGGTGTCGGCCATCTCGATGAGGGAGGAGACGACGGCCTCGTCCGTGGCGGCAGCCATCGCGAGCTCTTCGGGTACGCCGGCGTCAAGTAAGCCCTTGTAGGCAGCCCCGCGCATCTGGTTGTAGCTGTAGACGCCGCTGCCGGCGACGGCCCCGGCCTGCGCCCCGATAAGAGGGCCGATGACCGGGACGGCCCAGCCGCCTGCCCCGCCGGCAGCCGCTCCCGTGCCCATCGCGGCAATTTGGTCGAGAAACTGCGGAAGATAGGCGGCCGCCGCCGCGGCGACCTCGCGGTCAAAGTACGACCGCTCATTCCCCGCGGCATCGTAGTCATCAAAAATGTACTCGCTGTTCGCGTACAGCTCGTCCGCAAGCCTGCCAATCTGCCCGGCGTATGCCCTGTTTGCCTCAGTCGGGTCGTCGATATACCGGCTCCAGGCGTCATTTTCGTCCTGGTTCAGACGACTCAGGTCATAGTTGCCCGCAAGTCGGCCCCAAAAATCGTTGGCATAGGGCTGCCCAGTTACCTTTTCATTCCATATATCATTATAACTCTTTGACTTCTTTGCTGCAACTGCGGCTTCCTCCGCTTCGTATGTGTCCTTGTCCGTGACCGTCGCGCCGATGCGGGCCTGCTGGCCGGGCAGGACGGCGCCGCCGTACCGGTTAAGCCGGTCCAATCTGGCGGAAAAGTCGCGTTTGCCTGAAAGCCAAAACAGAGAGGCCGGCGCAGGGTGCAGGGTCGGCTCCACCCCAAGCCTTGCCGCGTCGCCCGCACCGATAAAAGGCCCGGTGTGCCCCTGACCCCGCCGTACCGGCAGGGACGGCTGCGTCCCCAGCCTTGCAGCTTCCCCCTGCGGCGTGAAGGGCCGCTTATCCGCAGCGGGGGCCGACGCCCCGGCTGTATCCGCCTTTTCAACAATCTCCTGTACAGACGGGACAAGGCCCATCTGCGCCCCGATTTCCGGAAATTTGATTTCGGGTTCTTCGCGTTCAAGAGGCCGCTTCCTTCTTTTGTCTGACCGCCGGCTAAACGTCACCGAATACCGCTCCCCTTCTCATTTGCGAAATTTGTTCTGATATCAGCATATCACACCAAAAGGGGAGAGTCGCCAAAATTCACACATTTTTATGTCCTTAATCGACAGGCTGTATGCGGCTGTTTTTTGCCTGCAAAGCCAAGCGCAGCGAAAGAGGGGGCGGCTCATTTGCATGAGCCGCCCCCTGCGTCTTAGTCCCCTGTTTACTTAGAGCAAATTCTTACTGCGCAGCACATGCTCCGCCACAGCCTTATTCGTGTCAAGCCAGGCGCCGCGGGCCAGCATGTAGCTGACGAGATTGCTGAGCATATCGATGCGGCTGACCCGGCCGATGAACTGGGGGTGGAGCACGAAGTTGATCATGCTGCCCTCGACCGCGAGCGAATCGAACTCGTCCTTCCAAACCTCGTACATCTCGGCCGGGGACTTGAGCTCGTAGCGCTCGGGCTCGCTGTCGGTGTAGAAGTCGTAGGCGGTGTCGTCAAACATGGAGTCCTTGGGCAGCTCGACGAGCGGGACCTGCCTGCCGTCAAGCTCGTGCAAAAACGGGCCGTCCTTATTGCGCCAGTTGGAGCTGTAGATGTAGCCTCTCTCCAAAAAGAGCCGCAGGCTGTAGTCGTGCACGACGCCGCCGGGGCCGCGGTGGCCCACGAGCTGCTGACCGGTGAGGTCCTTGATGAGCTTCTCGCAGCGCGCCATCGTGGCGTTCTCCTGCTCGCAGGTCGTATCGGTGAACTCCTCGTGCAGGTAGCCGTGAAAGCCGATTTCGTGGCCGCGCCGGGCGATTTCCTGCACGACTTTGGGGTAGTCCTCGGCGACGACGCCGGGGATGAAGAAGGTCGCCTTGACGCCGTGGACGTCGAGCATGTTCAAAATGCGGGGGACCGCCTGCTTGGGGCCGTAGACGCCGCGGGAGACGTTTGTGATGTGGTCGGAGTCGGGCCCGCCGCGGGTGGTCCACATGGTCTCGGCGTCAATGTCGAAAGCCAGCATCACGGCGATGCGCTTTCCGTTCGGCCATTTAACCGTGCTCATGCCGTCACCTCCCCTTCCTGTTCCAGCACATACCGCGCCACCTCTTCGCAGGTGGCAATCCAGGCGCCCCGCTGCTGCATGTAGCCGATGAGCTCGCCCAGCATGCCCACACGGCTGGCCCGGCCGATCATCTGGGGGTGGAGCTTGAGGATGAAGACTTTATCGCCCTCGCGGGCGAGGCCGTCGAACTCCGCCTTCCAGTTGCCGATGACCTCGCGGTTTGTGTACATGGCCCGCACCGCGGGGTCTGAAAACGTGAAGTAAAAATACGTGAAGTCGTCCATCGTGACGTCGTTTGGCAGCTCGACGAGCGGCACCTCTTTACCATCCAGCACGTGCAGATAGGCCCAGTCGCAGTCCTTCATGGAGGAGCTGTAGAGGTAGCCCCGCTCGTGCAGAAGCTCTATCGTGAAGGGGTGCAGAATGCTCTCGGGCGCGCGGTGCCCCACCGGCTTACGCCCCGTGACGGCGGCGAGAATCTCCTCGCTCTTCTCAAAAATGGCGGCCTCCTCCTCGCGGGTGACGTTGAGGCCCGACTCATGGCGGTAGCCGTGACAGGCGAGCTCGTGCCCCCGCCGGTGAATTTCGGCGACCTGCTCGGGGTAGGTCTCGGCCACGATGCCCGGCACAAAGAAAGTGGCCGGCACCTTGTAAGTACCCAGCAGGTCGAGACAGCGGTAAATGCCGGTGTGAGGGCCGTACTGCCCTCTCGAGTAGTCGGTGAATCCGATTTTTTTGCCCTTGCGGGCCGCCCGTGAAATCCGCAGGAACTCGGCGTCGAAGTCGAAGCTCAGCATCACGGCAATCCGCTTGCCGTCCGGCCACTTGATGCCAGGGCCGGTCTGTCTCCCGTCCAGCTTTGCAATCATGCGCATCACCCTTCCTTTTTTATCCTTTGGCGTATTATGGATATTGTAGCCCCCGTGCGGGCCGCTGTCAACCGGCAGGAGGATAAAAGCAGCAATAAAATGAGCTCATTTGAATAATGTTTCATTTCTGAGGGCGGCGGGCGGGTTGACGGCTTGTGGCCATATGCCC
>DATMXT010000209.1:0-2024 GCA_035561375.1 Terriglobales bacterium
CGTCGGGGTCGACCCCCGCCGCCATGACGGCGACGGCGTCGTCCGGGCGCTGGACGGCACCCCGCGACGTCTCGACGGGCGCGGGCGCGGCGGCTTCGGCTGCGGCGATGTAGGAGGAGGAGACGTAGCCAACTCTTTCGCCGCCAAGCGAGATGAGAGCCCAGGGGCCTTCAATCGTCTTGACTTCGACGGTGTCGCCCCGGACGAGTTTACCTGAAATGGCATAAGCCGTGCCCGGCCCCGAGCGCACGTTGAGCACCGAGGCGGTCACTTCATATGTAGCTGCGTAAGCGGTTGTCAAGCCGACCGCGAGGAGATTTGCGGCCAGCATCGAGAGGAGTCTCTTGTGTTCCGGCATGAAATTCACTCCTTTTTGTGCAAATCATACCATGGGTTTTGGGCTTTGCACAAATCCAATATCTGCCAAGGCCAAAAACTCCGCTCTGGTCATGGCGAGATTGATGACGTTCAGCAGGGCGGCGGAGGAAAGTCGGGGCGGCAGGGACAGGTGTGCCGCAAGCGCCCTGCGGCGGTCGGCGGCGCCCTCTTTGCCGAGGAGCCCCGCCTCGTACAGGTCTGCTTTTGTGAGGTCTCCGATGGGCTCGCCCTGCGTCGCGCCCGCCTTTTGGAGCGCCTCCCGGATGACGGCGGCCGGCATGCCCTCGACCCCGAGCAGCCCTTCGGTCGAGGGGGCCGCCTTGCGGCGCTCTTTGCCGGCCGTGGCCGGAATGTAGGCGTGGGAGACCGCGGCCCCCTGCAGGGCGCCCTTCAGGTAGCCGCGAATTTGAAAGCCGGCGGCGTCGCTGTCGGTCAGGATGATGACGCCGCGCTCGCGTGCGGCGTGCCGCAGATACTCCATCATATGCGCATCCTTGAATATTTGAAAGCCGCCGACCTCGACGACGGTGGCCGACACGGCCTCGAGCACCCGCGCTCTGTCGTATTTGCCCTCGACGACGATGACCTGCCGGATTTTCAGCCGGTGATCTCCATCACTGCCCGGTCGAGTAGTTCCCACGGGTCGCCCCCTCCTCCCTTTTGCGCCGCGTCGACTTCGCACAGCGTGATGACGGCGGCGGCCGCTTTCGCGGCGTCAAGGCCGGGCGCTTTGCGCAGGTATTCCCGCAAAAAGCCGAGCTTTGAATTTTTTATGCCAAAGTCGGCGGCGACTTTTTCGGCCGAGCGAATTCCGGCATCATAGGCGGTCTTGGCCGCCGCAAGTTCAGAGAAGGCGGCCCCCAAAGCCGCCGTGACGGCGACGTAGCTCTCGCCGTTTTTGCGGCACTCGTCAATGCGCATGAGGGCCTTGGCCCTTTTCCCGTCCATCATAAACCGCGCGATGTCGAAGATGCCCGCCTCGCTGCTGCGCATACAGACGATATCGATATCCTCTTTTGTGACAGGGCGGCCCCCTGCGTAGGCCGCGAGTTTTTCAACCTCCCCGATGAGTGCCGACATGCGCCGGTCGCAGACCGTCAGGAGATACCCGGCAGCGCCCGGCGGCAGGGTCGCGCCCGCCGCCTCCATGCGGCGGCTAAGCCACTTTGTCAGCTCCCCCTCGCTTTGCAGGGAAAACTCGATGGCCGTCGCCGCTTTGACGGCAGAGAGCATGCGCTCTCTGCGGCCCCGTCTCGCCTGATAGTCGCCCCGCTCAAGATACCGGTCGTCATAGAGCAGCACGGCGCAGACCCCCTCGGGCAGCTCCGAGACGGCGCTTTCAATGAGCGCCCGGTCGTCCGCCCCAAGCTCCGCGAAGTCGAGGTTTCGCAGCACGACAAGCTGCGCCGCGGCCCCGAACCCGAGGTTTGAAACGGCGTCTAAAAAGCTCTCCGCCGAGAAATTCTCATCGGAGAGGGTCGCGCGACCGCATGTGCCGTAAGCCCCCTCGAGGGTGGCCGCAATGCGGTCGAGGTAGTGCTCTTTTAAATACTCCTCGTCGCCGTAAAAGAGGTAGCAGGGGCGAATGCGCTTTGACGCGATGTCGTTTTTCAGTCGTTCCATTTTTCAACCTCGCTCACAATATA
>DATMXT010000210.1:0-2755 GCA_035561375.1 Terriglobales bacterium
TGTTCCGCCTCCTCTCCTACTTCAGCCGCTGCGCGTAATATTTCTCGTATGCGGCAAGCTCCCTCGCCGTGTAGCCCGAGGCCGCCACAAGCGCCGGGTCAAGGTCGGCCGCGCTGCCGCCGGCCGCCAGAAAGTCATTGACGCGGTTTTGGGCGTCGGTTTTCGTATCCTGACCTACGCCGTAGTCCCACTCGGCGCCGTACCACTGATTTTCTGTCGTCTGCTGCGCCTGACTGTCGGCGTACTGCTTCGTCTGGAAGTTGCGGCTCCAGTTTTCGCTGCTCCAGGAGCGGTCGTCCGACTGGAGGCCGCGCAGCAGGTTGATGTTCTGGAGCTGGCGGTCCCCCTGTTGCAACTTAGGGATTTTGGAGGGAGCTCCGCCGACTAAACAAAATCCCTAAGTTGCAACAGGACCTGAACTTATAGCACACAACGGCGCTCTCCCGCCCGCCCCGGCAAAGCGGTTTTTGGGCACTTCGGCTTGCGGGTGCTGTGAAAAAGTGCAGCTTTGTGTTGTGGCCGCGCATATAGGGCCCGTAATCGATCGATTACGGGCCCTATATGTAAGATAGATGAACCGTCTCTGTGTCTGCCTATGTCTTCTGTCAAAGTCAAACCAAGTTTAAATGGACCAATGGGTTCTTCTCTAATACAGGAATACTAACTTCCGCCAGAATGCTGCCTTGCAGAATCACACTCTTCGGTATTGTCACCATGCCACTTGCACCTTCAGCAAAACGCTTTTCCAAAATGCAGTAAATCTCTTTTGCCTGCTCTTTGCTAAGCGGGCTTTGGGGGTCAAAAAGATTTTTAGTCGCCATCTCCTGATACCCTGTAGTCGATTCGAGGGAACCGCTAACAGGGCCGACTTTTGAATCGATGACCGGCTCTATATTCGCCTCAATCACGCGAATATCTCTTTTCCAAGCAATGCGCTCAAGCAGCACAATGATTTCAAGACGCTCCTGATCACTAAACACACTTTGACCTTCACGCCAGAGCGTTGCGCTTGGCATAATGGCAATGTCCTTGCCTAGGTACATCGGGACAATCTCAAAAACGACACTGTGCCCGCCGTTCATGTACTTTACTTGCTTCCACTGCATTTCAAACTGTGCGCCATCGGGCGTTGTTACCACACGCTCACATCCTCTCCGGTTTATCTTCGATGATCACTTCTTCAGGCCGCCATCTGTCCAGCAGACATTCCCGAATGTTATTCAGTATGCGTAGTTTTTCCTCGTGTGATATCTCCAAATTGTCAAATGGTTTTTCCCATTTTGTGAGCATGGTGGGCGTCAAGTACAGAATCCTATCCCTGAAATCAAGCTCGATAATCATTTTTTTGTCGACTTCATAGTACTCAAAGGAATAAAAGTGCGGAACTTTGATATAGTAATCCCTTTTCAATCTGCTCACCTCAATTCAATAATTCCGTAAAGATGTTGGTTATATATGGATTCTTCTGCAAAGCCTGATATTCTACTGTGTTGAATATGCTTCCAGGTTTCGAGCCTTTGACAAAGCCGTATACATTTCCAGACGCCGTCTTTGCGTATCGCTCCGACAGAATCTCCCATATCTCTCGCGCTTGGTCTTTGGTTATCGGACTGCCTGGATCAAACAGCTTCAGGCTTTCGAAATATTTGCCGCCGGGAGTCATCTCAAGAGTTGTTTTTCCGTTGAGTTTTGCAAAGGCTTCTGCCCGGGCCCTGTTTCCTGCTCCAGAATAAAACACTGCCTGATGTGCGCTGGTTGAAACGTCAATGTTTTTGGCTTTCTCGGCAAGATTGGAATAATCCCCCATACCCTTAACGAGCTCGTCTGCACTGCCAAGCAAATCCCCGGACTCGGGTACGCCTTTGAGCAGATCGGCCATTTCCGGCACATTCTCAAGGAGGTCGGCGGCCTCATCCATACTGCCAAGCGTGTCCCCGAGTTTTCCCGCGCCTTTTGCGAGCGCGCCGAACTCATCCGTGCTGCCGAGGAGGTCGGCGGCTTCATCCACATACTTCAGCGAGCCGACAAGCGGCAGAAAGCCCACGGCATCCGTCAGCGTCTGGAACAGGTGCTCCGGCGTCCACTCCCAGTTTGTCACATCATAGTATAAATCGCGGATGTCCATAGGGAGGTCGAGGCCCGCCATGCTGAGGGCGAGCTGCGCTAAAGTGCCGAGGGCTGTGACGTCGTCCGAGTAGTTGCCGAGCATAACCTGCTCCGACACCTGCTTTACGACGTCTCCAATATCAGTATACGCTCCCTTTGACACGCCCGCAAGGAAATTTTTGGACGAGGCGGTCGCGTCCGCCGGCGTGGGGGTCATGCCGGTGCGGGCCTGCTGCCCCGGGAGGAGTACAGCGTCAAAGGCCGCAAAGCGGTTTTTGGGCATTTCGGCTTTAGGGCTGTCCGAGAAGGTGAAGGGCTTTTGCGGCGGCGGCTCGCTGAGCTCGCCGAGGCGGAGGGCCTGCCCCGTTGGGGTGACGGGGGCGGGCGCCTTTTCCTGCGGCTGCGGCGCGGGCTGGCTCTGGCGCTGGCTTTGGGCGGCCTTTGCCGCGGCGTCAACCTTGTCTTTTCCGGAGTGGCGGATGATGCCGCCGCCGTTGCTTTTTGTGGTCGTCTGCGGCTGTAAGACCACCGGCTGCACGGGGGCCGGCTGCACAGGCTGCGCCGGTTTCTTTTGCGCGGGCTGCATGAGTTTTGCCGCGCTCGCCTTTTCGTCTGACCACTTTGCAAAGGCTTCCTGCTCTTTTTTCTT
>DATMXT010000211.1:0-2671 GCA_035561375.1 Terriglobales bacterium
GCACGGCAGAAAAGGCGAATAAAGCAAAACGGCTAAAAAGCCGCAAGCAAAAAATACGTCAAGAAGGCATCTGAGAGCCTCGAGAAGGCGCCGTAAATCAATTTTAACCCCATTGGGCGACTAAGGTTGTATCCGAACCGCAAAAACGCCTTAAAAGAGCTTCTGGAGCGTCGTCGCCTTAAAACGCCCCGCAGGAGAGCCACAGAAAAGGAACGCGGGAGTGGAATCCATGCCGCAAATGCCCCTGAGAGCCGCCACAAGCCCGTTTAAGCGCTTATCATGACCCAGGGAACAAAAGGGATATGTTAAGAAATCTAAACGCCTGTGGCGGGTTTTGAGGCGTCAGGCGAGCTCCCGCCGCCCCCAAAGCCGTTTTTGTGTTCAGGAACCGCTTTTGCGCATGACCATCTCCTGCCACTCGCTGCGGGAGATGAGGGCCTGCCGCGGCTTGCTGCCGTCGGGCGGGCCGACGATGCCGCGGTCCTGCATCTCGTCGACGAGGCGGGCGGCTCTGGCGTAGCCGAGCTTGAGGCGGCGCTGGAGCATGGAGGCCGAGACGTTGCCGGCCTCCACCGCAATTTCGACAGCCGGCATGAACATCTCGTCCTCGGCCTCGTCGGCCGAGTCCGCGGCGCCCTTCTTGCCCTTTTCGTTTTTCTGGCTCTCCTCTTCTATTTTGGTCATGACCTCGCTGTCGTATCCTTCGGGATGCCCTTGGGATTTAATGGAGGCGACGATTGTTTCGACTTCTTTATCCGTGACAAGGCACCCCTGCAGCCGTAAGGGCTTAGGCGCGCCGACCGGGTAGTACAGCATGTCGCCGCGGCCGATCAGCTTATCCGCGCCCGAGGTGTCGAGAATGGTGCGGGAGTCGATTTGAGAGGAGACCGCGAAGGCGATTCGGGTGGGGATGTTGGCCTTGATGGTGCCGGTGATGACGTTGACGGTCGGCCGCTGGGTGGCGATGACCAGGTGCATGCCGGCGGCGCGGGCCATCTGGGCCAGGCGCATGATGGAGTCCTCCACCTCGCCGGGGGCCACCATCATGAGGTCGGCCAGCTCGTCGATGATGATGACGATGCGGGGCAGCGGCGTCACCTCTTCGTCGCCGGGGACCAGCAGATTATAGCCGGTGATGTCCTTGACGCCCTTCTCGGCGAACATGCTGTAGCGCTTCATCATTTCGCCGACCGCCCAGGAGAGGGCTCCGGCCGCCTTGCGGGGTTCGGTGACGACCGGGATGAGCAGGTGCGGAATGCCGTTGTAGCCGCCGAGCTCCACGACTTTGGGGTCGACCATGATGAGGCGCAGCTCGGCCGGCGAGGAGCGGTAGAGCAGCGAGATGATGAGCGAGTTGATGCAGACCGACTTTCCGCTGCCGGTCGCGCCGGCAATCAGCACGTGGGGCATGCCCGAGATGTCGGCCACGACGGGAGCCCCCGCGATGTCCTTGCCCAAGGCGAAAGTGAGGGGGCTTTTGGCCTTGCGGAAGGCGGCCGACTCCAGAACCGAGCGCAGATAGACGGTCGAGTTGTTTTTGTTGGGCACTTCAATGCCGATGGCGGCCTTGCCGGGGATGGGGGCCTCGATGCGCACCCCGAGAGCGGCAAGCGACAGCGCAAGGTCGTCCGACAGGTTTGTGATGCGGCTGATTTTGACGCCGGCGGCCGGCGCCACCTCGTAGCGGGTGACGGTCGGCCCCCGGGAGGCGCCGAGCAGGGTGGCCTCAACGCCGAAAGAGCGCAGCGTCTCAATGATTTTAGTCGAATTGGCCCGCACTTCGGCCTCGGTGACGGCCGAGTGGCTGATGCCGGGGTCGGGGGCCAGCAGCGCGAGCGGCGGAATCCGGTAGACCGGCGGCAGGTCGGCCTTGGAGATGGCCGCCTGCACCTTCGCGGTCTCGTGGGCAAGCTCTCCCGGGGAGAGCTCAATTTTTTCGGGCTCAGGTCCTTGCGCCCCCTGCCCGGCCGGCACAGGTTCGGGCTCGGGATGAATGCCGGTAAAAGTCGGGGCCTCGGGCAGCTGCGGGGCGGCGGGCGCCGCGGGGATATCCCGCGACTCCCCGTCAATGGGGATGTCCACACTGCCCCGGTGCGGCGGGACGGGTAAAGGCACGGGAGAGGGTTTTGGCGCCGGCGCGGGGGCCGCCTCCGGTTTTTGCTTTTTTTCCTGCCGCTCAGGGAAGATGGCGCGAAGCAGCTTCTCGACGGTCAGGTTGGAGAGCGCCACAAGACAGAGCAGCGCGCAGGCCGCGTAAATGACGACGACGCCGACCGTCTGCACGAGCGGCAGCAGCCAGCCGGTCAGAAGTCCGCCCACGACGCCGCCCGAGACAAGCACGGAATACCCCTGGACGTAAAGGGCCGAAATCCCCTCCGCTTTTGGGGCGAAGAGGGCCAAAAAGCCCGACAGCACGACGATGAACAGGATGGCTGCCGTCTTGCGGACGGCATAGGACTTGTCCCGTTTTCCGAAAGCGTTGAGAAGTCCGGCGTAGAGCAAAGCCGCCGGAAACAGCACGCCCGGCGCGCCGAAAATGCCGGTGATGCCCTTTCGGGCCAGCTCGCCGGCGGGGCCGATGTACGACTTCTCAAACAGCCCTCCCACGATTGCAATCAGGAGCAGGACGCCAAGCGCAATTTGAAAAATGGCAGTCGATGCCCTGGAGAAC
>DATMXT010000212.1:0-2348 GCA_035561375.1 Terriglobales bacterium
GAGACAGGGCTGAGACGTGTCGCCGACATGCCGGCCTGCACCTTTGTCGTGGCCAAGCCCCGGCACAGCATTTCAACGCCGGAGCTCTACCGCAGTTTTGACGCTTTTGAGCCGCCGCCCCACCCCGACATCGGGGCGCTGATTGCCGCTTTTTCCTCCGGCATTGAGCAGGCGGTCCCGTACATGGCCAACATGCTGGAGCCCGTCGCCGCGGCGCAGATTTCCCAGATTGGGGAGATGATTTGGGACCTCAAACAGGCCGGAGCCATCGCGGCCCTCATGACCGGCAGCGGCTCGGCGGTCTTCGGCGTCTTCCAGCGCAGCAGGCAGGCCATGGTTTGCACCGAGGCCATGCGAAAAAAACACATCCGGTGCTTTGTGTCGCCGGCCCACCCCGTCCGGGAATAGAAAAACCGCTTTTTGTCAAAGCTCATGTCAGAGGTGAGCTTTGTGAAAAAAGTTATAACCATATTCATTGCGGCTGTTCTCATTGCGGGCGGCGCCGGCATGCTGCGGGCAGATACCGTCACGGATGAAATCATCCGGCTGCACATTTTGGCAAACTCCGACAGCGAGGCCGACCAGGCCGTCAAGCTCGCGGTGAGGGACAGCCTCAGGGGCCTTGCAGACGCGTCGCTTTCGGACGCCACGGACGCAGCTCAAGCGGGCGGGCGGATTGAAGTCCTGCTGCCCGAAATTGAGAAAATCGCAAACGAGGCTTTACATGAGGCCGGTATGGATTATCACGCCGCGGCAACGCTCGGCGTGTCGCACTTCCCGCCTAAGACCTATGCGGGGGTGACGCTGCCGGCCGGCAACTACAACGCGCTGATTGTCACGTTGGGCGAGGGCGAGGGGCACAACTGGTGGTGCGTGATGTACCCGCCCCTTTGCTACGCGGGCGAAGAGGCGGTCGACGCCTCCCGCCTGTCCGAGGTCCTCGAAGCACAGGTGGAATACCGGTTTCGCATTGTGGAGTTTTTGGAGGAAGTGAGATGCTCCAGCTTATTTTCGGCCGGTCGGGAAGCGGCAGAGGAGACAGAGTCATCCGGGAAATAGGGGACAGGGTCGGGCGACGGCGCTGTCTTTTTATCGTGCCGGACCAGTTCACGGTCCGCGCTGAGCGAAGTCTCATTGAACGGCTGGGGCCCCAGTCCTCCCTGTGGGTCGAAGTGGTCGGCTTTGGGAGACTGCCGGACTTTGTCTTTACGCGGCTTGGCGGGCGGGCGGGACGGCACCTCACCGAGGGCGGGGCGCGGATTTTGCTCTCGGGGGCGCTTGGCGCCGTCGCCGGGGAGCTCACCTATTACCGAGGAGCCGCACAGCGCCCCGGATTTGTGGAAGAGCTCATGGGTCAGCTCCGGGAGCTTGCGGCAAACCGGGCGACAGGCGAGCGGCTGCTCCGGGCCGCCGAAAAGATGACCGATGCCGACCTTGCGGCAAAGCTGCGGGACCTCGCCCTCATCGGCTCGGCCTACGAGGCCGCCGGGGAGCGCAGCGCGCGGGGGGGCGAATACGCGCTGGACGCGGCCCGGGAACTGTGCGAGCGGGAGAACATCTTTTCGGAGTACGATATTTTTCTCGACCACTTCAAGCGGTTTACGCCGCAGGAGTACGAGATGCTGGAGGTCATGCTGGCCTCCGGTACATATGTGGCAGCCGGCCTGACCGGCGAGTGCGGCAGGCGCTGCAAGACGGAACTCGACCTGTTTTACCTCCCGTGCCAGACGGCCGAGCGCTTAAAAGAGCTTGCCGCGTCCTGCGGACAGGGGACTGCTCCCGACACTCTGGAGCCTGTGAGAGAAGTATTCCATTCCGACATTGCGGCGCTCGAAGAGCGTCTTTTTGAGTTGCCGGAACGGCCGTTTGAGGCGCGGGCCCAAAACATCCGCACCGTGGAGGCCCAGACTGAGTATGAGGAGCTCGAGTTTATCGCGTCGGAAATCCGCCGGCTTGCGCAAGACAAAGGGTACCGGTGGCGGGACTTTGCCGTTATCACGCGGCGGTCCCGCATGGCGAGCGGGCTTGTGGAGGCCGTTTTCAAACGGTATGAAATTCCGGTGCAGCTCGACACGCGGGCTGAGCTTTCGGACTTCCCCCTCATGACCCTCATTTTGTCGGCCTTTGACGCGGTGCGGGGCGGCTACTCGTACTCCGACACGTTCCGCTATCTCAAAACGGGGCTTGCAGGGCTTTCGGCCCACCGGACCGACGCGCTCGAGCGGTACTGCTACGCCTGGAACATCCGGGGCGGCGCCTGGCGCCGTCCGTTTGCGCTGCACCCGGACGGGTACAACGCCCCCTTTACCCGCCGCTCCAAGGCTATGCTGCGGCTTTTAAACCGCTGG
>DATMXT010000213.1:0-8913 GCA_035561375.1 Terriglobales bacterium
CAACTTTGACCTCACGCTGCCGTCGGCATGGTTTTTAGTGCCGACGTCAGTTGCCGTTAAGCACCTCTCCTCCGCCACCGAGACGGAGCTGAAGGTGCTGCTTTGGCTGCTTGCGGCCGGCCCGAAAGCGACTGAGGAGGCGGCCTGTGAGGCGCTGGGGCTGACGGCCTCCACCGTCGGCGAGGCCGTGGCGGCATGGGTTGACCGCGGGGTTTTCATGCTGTCGGACAAGCAGGTTGTCCTGGCGCCGCCCGCCGCCTGCGGGGGGCCTGCCGCCGGGCGCAGGACCGAGACCCGCCGGCCCTCCTACCGCTTTGCCGAAGTCGAGGCGGCGCTGGCCCAAAACCCCAATCTGCGCGGGGCGCTGCTGACGGGGCAGAGCATGCTGGGGCGCACGTTCAGCTCCACCGAATACGAGGTTCTCTACGCCTTAGGGGACTACTACGGGCTGCCGCCCGAGACCATTTTGCTGCTCTTTTCCCTTTGCCGGTCAGAGTGCAAGACCTCGGCCAAGGCCATTGAGGAGCGGGCCGCCGAGTGGATGCGCCTTGGCATCTCAGAGCCTGCCGACGCCGAGCGGTACATCGCCCGCCGCAGGTCAGCAAAGAGTGCCGAGAGCACCGTGCGGGCCATTTTCGGCATCGGCGAACGCCGGCTCTCCAAAAAGGAGCGGGACTTCATCGCCCGCTGGACCGAGGACTTCCGGTACGGGCGCGACATGATTGAGCCGGCCTACGAGAAGTGCGTCGACGCAACCGGCAAGCTCTCGTTTGCCTACATAGACCGGATTTTGTCGAGCTGGAACGCCAAGGGCATCGCAACCCCGGAGGCGGCCGCCTCCGAGGCGCCCCCTCCCGCGAAGACGTCCGGCCGCAAAAAGCAGGACACGGGGGCGGCGCCCTCCTATGACATCGACAAATTCATGGAGTGGAACTTCAACGAACTCTACGGCAAGGGGGATGACGACAAATGAAGTACGGCACGGACATTGTGCGGGCTGCCGACGAGGCGCTGGCCCTGCGCAGACAGGCGGCCCAGTCGGCCTGCGAGGCCCGTAAGGAGAGAGCGAGAGCCGCAAACCCCCGGTTTGCCGAAATTGAGGCCGAGATGGCAAAGGCCGCCGCCGGCATGACCCACGGGGTGCTGCGCCGCGAGGGGGCGGCCGCCGTGTGGCGGGCAAAGGAGCTCATCACGGCGCTGCAGGCCGAGCGGGCGGAGCTGCTCACGGCCTGCCGGCTGCCCCGCAATACATACGCGGTCGAATACACGTGCAGGCGGTGCAACGACACCGGCGTAAGCCCAAAGGGCGGCCCCTGCGAGTGCTACGAGGCCGAGCTTCGCCGGCAGGCCTACAAGTCTTCTGTGCTGGCTACGGCCCTTGCCGGACAGACCTTCGACACTTTCGCCCTCTCCCACTACTCCGACAAGGAGGACGCCGCCGGCACCTCCCCCAGATATCGCATGGAGAAAAACCTCGCCGTTTGCAGGGAGTTTGTCAAAGACTTCGAGACCCCCGGCCGCGGGCTGCTCATGACCGGTCCTACAGGGCTTGGCAAAACCCACCTCTCCTCGGCCATCGCCTGCGAGCTTGCGGCGCAGGGCTACGGCGTGCAGTACGACATGGCCGCCAACATCCTGCGGCGGCTCGAGGACCGGCGCTTTGGCCGCGCGGCCGACCCGGACCCCGAAATTTACCTGACCTGCGACCTGCTCGTCATGGACGACCTCGGCTCGGAATACGCCACCTCGGTCACCCTGTCGGAGCTCTTCACCCTTGTCAACACCCGGCTCATCACCGGCCGCAAGACCGTCATCAGCACCAATTACACGGTGCCGGAGCTGGCCCAAAATTACACCCAGAAGCTGACCTCCCGGTTTTTGGACAGCTATACCATTTTGCAATTCGCGGGGGAGGACCTGCGCATGAAGCGCAGACAGGTTAAAGGATAAACGGTCCCGCAAAGGCGGGCTGCAAAAAGGCTCCCGACGACGTCGGGAGCCTTTTATGCGGCGTTTTTTTCGGTTGCGGCCTTTTCTCTGAGGTGTTTTGCCTACTTTTGCGCCGCGATAATCGCGTCCGCCGCGAGGCGGCCGGAAGTCAGCGCCCAGCCGAGGTTCGCGCCGGAGGGGGAATCTTCCCCGTGCACGCCGTTGACCATTTCGCCGGCGGCATACAGGTTGGGGATGGGCTGTTCATTCTCATCGAGTATCTGCAGGCTTTCCGTCGTGACCACGCTGCCCATCGTCGTCGCGAAGCGCGGCTTCTGCTCGATGATGTAGTAAGGGCCGGCGCCGATCTCGGACTTGAGGAAGTCGGGCAGACGGCCGAAGTCCTGGTCCTCGCCGTTCTTCACGAAACCGTTGTAGCGCTCAACGGTGGCGGCAAGCGCCGCGGGGTCGATGCCGGCCAGTGTCGCGGCCTCCTCGATCGTGGCGGCCGTCACGTGCACGGGCGCGGTCTTGCCCGCATTTCCAATCCAGCGGTCGAGGTCCTGCTGTGTGATGCTGTGCTTATAGAGCTGGCTCTTGAACGCCTCGTAGCTCGCGGCGTCCATGACCAGAAACAGCTCCTTATCCTGCGATGCCAACTGAGCCACCAGGACCGTGTGGTTGGAGGCGCGCTCGTTCACGACGCGCTCGCCGCCCTTGTTTACGAGGATGCCGCTGAGGTTGAAGGCGGCATAGTTGCCGTAAATGGTGGATTTGCCGATGCGCTTGGCGACCTCCACGCCGTTGGGGTACATTTTGCCGTACTCAAGGAGCTGGAACTTGGCGTTGACCGACTGTGCCATCTTCTGGCCGTCGCCCGTGGAGGACATGGGGCCATAGTACAGCACGGTCTCAAGGCCGCCCTGCAGCATCTCGGGCGCATTGCCGTATCCGCCCGTCGCAAGCAGCGTGCTCTTGGCCCTGATCGTATAGGTGCTGCCGTTCGAGGCCGTGGCCTTGACGCCCGTGACCGCGCCGTTCTCGACGATCAGCTCATCGGCGCGCGTTTCCAGCATGAGCTTGGCGCCGGACGAGGCGAGCGCATTGCGCAGCGTTTCGCCGTAGCCGGAGGCTCCGCCCAGGATGTTCGCCAAGCGGTTATACGAGTATTCCGGCGCATAGGAGAGCTCCTCGTCCACGAATTTGAGGTTCATCTTCTCCATTGCCCAGTCGACGGTTGAACCGACGTTCTCGGCGTACAGCCTGAGCAGCAGCGGGTCGTTCTTGCTGTTGCCGTTTTTGCGGAAGTCCTCCATCATGCTCTCGGGGGAGTCGTCCGTGACGCCCTTGTCCTTCTGGTACTGGGAGCCCGAGAGCACCATGCCGCCGCCCGCGATCATGCTCGCGCCGCCGGCAAACGCCATTTTTTCAAGGACAATCACGTCGAGGCCCGCCTGTGCGGCCCTGCACGCGGCCGTCATGCCCGCGCTGCCGGCGCCGACGATGACAAGGTCGGCACTCAGCTCCTCTTTGGTTGCGGGAGGCAGCTGCAGCGGGACGGCCTTCAGTGCGGAGACGTCGCCGCCCGCCTGCTCGACGCAGTCCGTGACGACCGACAGAAACGCGCCGCTCGAGTACGTCGCGCCGGAGACGAGGTCGACATCCAGCGACTGGTTGCCCGTGATCAGGGCGGACAGCTTGTCAATCGCCGCGGCGCCAAGGCCCAGGGTCTCGACGCTCTCGTCGACCGTGATGCGCTCAATCGCGCCCTTGGTGAAGGTCATCGAGACGGTCAGCGGCCCGTTGTTGCCCATCGTCGTCGCCGTGTAGGTGCCGGGGGTATACGAAATACCCGCGGGTTCGGGTCCGGGCGCTGCCGCCGGCGCGCAGGCCGAGACGGCCAGCATCACGGCGAGGCACAGAGCCAGCAATTTGCCAAGGTGTTTTTTCCTGGAATTCATAATTTTCCTCCTGTCTGCATGTGCTAAGCGGCCGGATTCTCCGCCTGCCACCATCAGCATAGACGCTTACATTGGGTAAGAGTCAACAGGAATTTGATAAAATTATTACAAAGTGCTTTCCATCGCCCTCGCTTATACCGGAATCCACAGATGGCTGAAATGGCGCAGTTCGTCGCGCTCACGGCAGGAGTAGAACGTGGAGCCGAATATGTCGCCGCTGAGCTCCAGCTCATTGCGCCGGATGTGCTCGATGGCGTGGGTCATGGCGCTGGATTTCAGCAGGTAGGACGGGTCGGGTCCCCGCTCGGAATTTTGCGTGTAAACCCCCTTGCCGTCCGCCATCGTATACAGGCAGGGTGTGGCCGGGATGTGAAAGCTGTACGGGTCCTGCCCCAGGCCGAGTTCGTCTGCGTATTCCTTCCGGACGCACAGCCCGATGCGGTAATCCGCCCGCTGGCCGGTGAAATAGTCTTTGGCGATCCGGATCATGGGCAGCACGAACGGCGTGCATTCAATCCACTGCGAAATGACCCTGCGCCGTCCGTCGTCCCCCAGCAGCGCATGACCGTCGTAATAATAGATTCCGTACATCTCGGGCCGGGAACCCGGGATGCAGTTGTTCACC
The DNA here is from genome assembly GCA_035561375.1 of Terriglobales bacterium. Lineage (GTDB taxonomy): Bacteria > Bacillota > Clostridia > Oscillospirales > Feifaniaceae > DATMXT01. Next base: position 4,516 of record DATMXT010000213.1, read on the forward strand.
AGCATATCGGCGTTATTCAGGTACCCGATCTGTCTTTGTATGCATTCGAGCAGCATCTGCTGTCTGCACAGCTCGGCCTCGACGGACTGCTGCCGGGCCTCAAACATCCGGATGTTGTCCTCAGGGCTTGTGTTGAGCAGGTCGACGATCTCATCGAGCGAAAAGCCGTAGTTGCGGTACATTCGGGTGCGGATGAGCAACGTCAGCTCCAACAGGTCGAACTGCCGGTACCGGGATGACGCGTCGCGCTCCCCCTGTAAAATGCGCTTCGCATCGTACCGCCTGATCGTCTGTATGTTTACACCCGTGAGGTTCGCGATCTGCCCGATGCCGAACAGCATACCGCCGTCTTTTTTCATCACGAGTCACCTTCCCGTTTAAGCAATCGTCCGGCATTTCATTGCCGCCATCCTGATTCGCCGCATCATGGTACCGGCAAACATTTTGTTTGAGCTTGTATCCACACAACCTGAAACCGAGCGGTTAAATCCGCGAGAATTTGGACGTCAGGACATTTTGTCAGAAATATACGGCTGTCCGGGCACCTGCAACAACCGTGCCTTTTGGGCAATTTCCGCCCCGCTTATGCCTCCGGCATCAGCCCCTTGACGGCCCACTTGTAGGTCTCAATCATCCAGAAGAGCTCGATTTTGGCGCTTTGCACAGCGTCTTCAGCCGTGTTTGCCGCTTCGGCAATGGCGTTGGCCTCAAGTCTTGACAGCCTTCCGACCGCGTATTTGGCCGCGGCCTGCCGGCTGCGCTCAGCCGCAAGCTGCGACGAGAGGTCGAGCGCCGTCAGATTTTCACGGGCCGCCGCAATGTCGAGCGCCAGCTGTGTCATGCGCATGGCAAGGCGCTGCTCGGTCTCCTCAATCTCAAGGCGTTTTGCCTGCCGCTGCTTGACTGCCGAGGGAATTTCATCCCCCTCGGCGTTTTTAGTCTTGACGGCTGAATACTCTTTGCGCAGAATGGCGATGTCAAAGCAGGCCGCCTTGGCCTTTTCGATGTCGGCCGCAAGGTCGACATCGTCCATGCAGGCGGTGTCGGGCTCCGGCAGCGGCGCAAGCGTAAGTTCTTCGTCGTAGCTGCGCCCCAAAAGGGAATTCAGCTGCATGACAAGCGCCTGCCGCTTTGCGGCAAGCTGGGCCTTGGTCGTCTTCAAAGTCGCGGCGTCGAGCTTTGCCGCAAGCAGCTCGGAGGCGCTCGCAAGCCCGCGGGAGACGGCCACCTCTTTTGCCGCCAGGGCGTCCGCCAGCATGGGCTCGGCCCGGTCGGCCGCGGCGGCGCCGAGCTCAAGGCGCGCCAGCATCGGCAAAAGGCTCTGGGCCGCGTTTTGTATTTTCTGGTCGGCCTGCGCAAACCGGAGCTTATAGATTTCAATATCGCTTCGCGCGATGTCGATGGATTTGGCCTGGGCCGCTATGTACTGCGCCGTCAGCGATAGGCCGTTGCCGGCCGCAACGCCGATGGCGTCCCCCGACTCGAGCAGATTCGCAGCCAGAGAGGACAGGCCCCCCGACAGCTGGTAAATGCTGTTCTGGGCGTCGGCCACCGTGCCGTTCGATTGCAACACGGCAAGGGTCAAGGCGTTCATCGCAATTTGGCGGTTTCCCGCGGCGACGATGTCCGGCACCTGTGAAAATTCGAGGGGGGCGGCAGCAGCCGCGGCCGGCAGCGCGAGCGCCGCGCCCAAAAGCAGGCATATCAACCGTTTTTTAATCATGATTTTCACCTCGCTAATGAAAATTATAGGGTCTTTACCTAATAATGTAAAGCCCAAATTTATGGTTTCCTGTGCACTCTTACCATTGCATAATCCGAAAGTTGTGCTATAATAACACCATGAATGTCTATGACAAAAAAACAAAAGTATTTTCTGGACACACGAGGAGCGTCAATGAAACAAATGGCAGAGAAAAAGAGGGCCGTAGGGGCCGATTTTGTGAGCGCAGTGGCGCTGATGGCGATAGGCGTTGCCACGCAGGCGGCGCCGCTTATTCTTCTTGGGATGCTGCTGCTCGGCAAGGCGGCCGCGGCTAAGAAGAAGCGGGACGCCGTCGACGGGGGCGCTGCGCCGCTCAGGGGCTTTACGCCAGCGGCAACGGGTAAAACCCCCGGCCGCGACACGAAAAAGAAATGGGAGAACCCGTTGCAAAAGGCGAAAGACGGTGACAAGCGCCCGCCGCACGGCCATATGACAGACCCCAGCGGCCGGTTTGACCCCGTCACCGGCTATTACGCGCTGCCCGCGGTGACCCGCTGCGTCTGCCCCAACTGCGGCACCGTGACCGACACCTCCCGCCGGTTTTGCTACAAGTGCGACACCGACTTAAAGAAAGCCCACGGCGGCTGACGCTCTTTTTCCCGCCGGCGGGCGGTCTTGTAAAAATAAATCATACATGGCAAAGGAGAATCACCCGTGCTCGACATAAAAAACATGTTTTGCGACCCGGCCGGCAGCGTAGCGGCGCCCGGGAAACTTGAACTGCTGCTCCCCTCCGACGGATACGGCCTGAACGCCATGGTCTTGAACGCCACAGGCGATGGCCCGCGCCCGCTCGTCATCATGCTGCACGGCTTCCCCGGAAACGAGCGCAACCTCGACCTCGCCGAATCGCTGCGGGCGGCCGGCTGTCACGTACTCTTTTTCCACTACAAGGGCGCCTGGGGCAGCCCCGGCTTTTTCACGTTTGAGGACGTGCTGCGGGACGCGGACAACGCCGTCGACTTTTTCAGGCAGCCCGAAATTGCGGCGCAGTACGGCGTCGACCCCGACCTCATCTTCCTTGTCGGCCACTCGATGGGCGGCTTTGCCGCCATTGCGACGCTGGCGAAAAGAGACGACCTGCGGGGGGCCGTCGCCATGGCCCCCTATGACTTTGCGGCTTCCCGCGCCGCGGCTGAGTCCTCCCCCGAATGCGCCGCAAACTACGAGGCGGTCGTGCGGTGTCCGCTGCCGCCGCTGCGCCTCCGGTACGAGGGCGTGCTGCACGACGAGCTGACCCGCCACACGCGGGACTGGCTGCTGCCGGACAAAGCTCCGGAGCTTGCCGGAAAACAGCTTTGCATATTCGCCTTTGACCGGGACGTCGTGTCGCCGGCCCCCTTGCACCTCGCCCCGCTGGTGGAGGCCTTCGCCCCCGCCATGGGAGACGGGCTGACCCTGCGGCACTTTGACACCGACCACGGCTACAACTCCCGCCGGTACGCGGTGGCCAAGGCCGCCGCCGAGTGGATTGAATCCCGGTGCTGCGTGCGGGTGTGATGAATTTCCCGCCAATGTGTGTTATAATAGCCGCAGCGCGGCTATTATACCTGATTTAATTCCGCATGCGATTTTCGCCTTGCGGGCGAACGCATATGCGACCATTATACCGCTATGCGCTGCGCGCTTGTGGCATACTATCAGACACACACAATAACAAGGAGGCCGTTCCATAATGGTTGATTTGAACCGGATTTTCACCGACTCCACCCCGTCCCCGGACGGCGTCGAGCCCAACATGTACGAGCTGGGCGTCCCTTCGGACGGACTTTTGATGAACGCCGTCCTGCTGACCCCGGCGGGCAAGGGCCCCCATCCGCTCGTCGTCCTGCTGCACGGCTATCCCGGCAACGAGCGCAACCTGTTTGTCGGCGAGACCCTGCGCATGATCGGCTGCAGCGTGCTCTTTTTCCACTACCGCGGCGCCTGGGGCAGCCCCGGCAAGTTCTCGCTTGTCCATGTGCTGCAGGACGCCTGCGCCGCCGTCGACTACTTCAAGCGGGACGACGTCGCAAAACAGTACGGCATTGACCGGGCCCGCATCTTTGTGGTCGGCCAGAGCATGGGCGGCTTTGCTACCATTTTGACGCTGGCGGCACGCGACGACCTGCGGGGCGCCGTCGCCATCGCCCCCTACGACTTTGCCGCGGCCTATGAATTTGCCATGGGCAGCCCCGAGGGAATGGCTCAGCTTCGCGCCATGTCCGAAAACCCCTGCCCGCAGCTGGCCTATGTCCGCCCCGGCATCATGCAAGACGAGCTGGCGGAGCACGCCAAGGAGTGGCTCTTCGTGCGGCAGGCCGGAAAACTGTCCGGCAAGCAGCTATGCGTCATCGGCTTCAATCAGGATGAGGCCTCAGTGCCGGCCCTCCACTTCGAGCCGCTGGCTGCCGCCTACAAGGGGAACAACTTCACGCTGCTGCGCATGGACGGCGACCACAGCTACTGCGGAAAGAAAATGGCGGTGTCCCGCGCCGTCTGCGAGTGGGTCGCGGCAAGGGTATAAATGCGGTCTTTTTGATAAATTCGGGGTCCTCCCCTTCCGGGGAGGACCTTTTTTTGTGCGCATTTACGACAGGATTCGCCTGTTATCGCAGTTTTTTCAGAAGTATTATGTTCACTTTGTCTAAATT
>DATMXT010000214.1:0-2315 GCA_035561375.1 Terriglobales bacterium
CACCTGTATTATATCTAATTTTACCCTATATTTCAATACGAGCTGGAAATTACCTTTGACAAGGACTCCAGTATGCGCTAAAATATATTGTACGAGTAAGTCAGACAGTCGCGTGCGCATGCGCCGAAAGGCCGCGCATGAGGAAAGTCCGGGCTTCGCAGGGCAGGATTGTGGGTAACGCCCACCGAAGGCGACTTCAGGGATAGTGCAACAGAGAGATACCGCCGGGGTCAAACCCGGCAAGGGTGGAAAGGCGGGGTAAGAGCCCACCGGCGCCTTGGCGACTTGGCGGCCATGTAAACCCAATCCGGAGCAACACCGTAAGAGGCGGCACCAAAGCCGACGCTTGCCCGGCGTCAGTCCTCGCAGGTGGCATGAGCGGTGCGGCAACGCACAGCCTCAGATAGATGATTGTCCAATACAGAACCCGGCTTACAGATTTACTCATCATACGCAAAAAACGCCCGTGCAGGGCGTTTTTTGCAAGTAGGAGGTTTTACTTATGTCCCTTGACGAACTTAGCGAGCGGTGCCGAGACTGCCGCGGCTGCGCGCTGTGCGAGACGCGGACAAACGTTGTCTTCGGCGACGGCTCGCCGCAGGCTAAGCTGATGTTTGTCGGAGAGGGCCCCGGCGCAAACGAGGACGCCACCGGCCTCCCCTTTGTCGGCCGGGCGGGGCAGCTCTTAGACCTCTATCTCGACGCTTTCGGCATGAAGCGGGACGAAGTCTACATCACCAACATCGTCAAATGCCGCCCGCCGAAAAACCGCGACCCCCTCCCGGAGGAGGAGGCCGCCTGTATGCCTTTTTTGGAAGAGCAAATTGACCTCATCCGCCCACGGGTCATCGTCTGCCTTGGCCGGATTGCCGCCATGAAGCTCATTGCCCCGGACTTTAAAATCATGCAGCAGCACGGGCTCTGGTTCAAGCGGGACGGCTATGACATCACAGCCACGCTGCACCCGGCGGCGCTGCTCCGGGACCCGGGCAAAAAACCGCTTGTCTACGAGGATTTCAAAGTGATCAGCCGCATGCTGGAGCAGGTTTAGGAACGTTGGGTCAGGTATAAATTTACTCGCCCTTTGAGCCGCTCTGCTCAATTGCGCTGCGCATTTGCGCCAGCCTGCCCTGCACCCCTTCAAGCTCGACGCACATCGCCTCAAGCACGCCGTGCAGCCGCTCGGTGCAGTCAAAGGCGTCCTTCTTGATGCTCAGATACTGGTCGCCCAGTTTTTCGGCCTCTTCCCCCACACGGGCGAGTTCGGCGGCGAGCTGGGAGCGGATTTCGGCCGCAGTCTTTGTGGCCTTGCTGATGATGCGCTCCGACTCCTCCCTGGCCGAAATCATGGCGTCGGCGATGTGGATGGCGTTTCGCTCGTACTTGGCCGCCCGCTCCCTGAGCTGCGGCAGCTCGCCCTCGAGCTCGGCGATGCGGGCGTACAGGGCGTCGCTCTCTTTGGCCGCTTTGACCCTGTCCTCGTAGTGGGTGCGGGTCTTCTCGGCCATCGCCTCGTTGGTTCCCCTGAGAGCGGTGCACTCCTCCTGCAAGCTCTGAAGTTTTTCCGCAAGCGCCGAGCTCTCCGCCTTTGCGGCGGCGAGCTCTTTTTTTGCGGCCTCGGCCGCTTCCTCGGCCTTTTTGCGCGCGTCGATTTCGGCGTCGACCTTGCGGCCGAGCTCCCCTATGTATTTGCTGACGTCGGCCTTGTTGAAGCCGCTTATGCTGTTTCGGAATACGCGTTTATTTTCCATGAAGCCGCACCTTCCGCCCTCGCTTACTTGAGTTTACAATAGAATATCATAAAGCGGCATATAAAATCAATAAAGTTGTCAACGATTGGCGCCTCTTGCAATATTATGGCTAAGAGGTGATACTATGGCAGCAACGAACCCAATCAGAATATTCGTGGACCAGGGACACAACCCCGAGAATCCGAACGCCGGGGCGGAGGCAAACGGGCTCAGGGAGCAGGACATCACTTTTCAGGTAGGAATTTATCTCGCCCAGTTTCTCGAGATGGACCCCCGGTTTGAGGTGAGACTCTCCCGGCCGACGGCCGAGACCTCGCTTGGAAACAGCGTCGCCGAGAGCCTTTCGGAGCGGGTGCGCATGGCAAACGAGTGGCCGGCCGACTACTTCATCAGCATCCACTGCAATGCAAACGAAAACCCGGCCATCAACGGCACGGAAGTCTATGTCTATCAGCTCGACTCGACTGCGGCCCAGTTTGGCCGGAGCATACTCGACGCCATTGTGGCGCGGCTTGGCACAAGGGACAACGGGCTTCGGGCCAACCCCACGCTCTACGTCCTGCG
>DATMXT010000215.1:0-5211 GCA_035561375.1 Terriglobales bacterium
GGGCAAAGCAAGTTTGCCCCGGACTTTTTTACGGCGTTTGCCGGTATTTCAGGATTTTCGCAAGGGTGGGGAGAATGTTGATTTTGGGCCCCACCGACGTACCCGCCGACGAGTCGAGGTAAATGAGGTAGTAGACCGTGCCGCCCTTGACCGCGACGTACTCAAACGGGCTCTCCCACGCGCCGTCAAGCCCCGCAATCTCGACTTTTGTATAGGCTCCCTCATCCCTTGCAAAGACGCCCTTTTTCATGAGGGGGGCGGCAAGCGCCATTGCGGCCTCGGGACTTTGGAACTCGTAGACCTCCTGCCGCAGCGTGCAGACGGCGCCGCCCGGCTGCTCCTCCACAAACTCGCGGGTATGCCACTGCTCCGACAAAATTGAATGTACACGGGTGACTTCGCTCACATTGTCCCGCTGATACGAGTAGGTGCGCTCCCCCGTCCAGCCGAGCTCCGAAAGCAGGATGTAGGGCCCGTCCGCCGCCGCCGGCATGTCGTATGTTTCAGCGCAGAGAAGCTGGGCGCCCGCAAGCAGCGCAAGACCGAGGCAGGCGGCAAGCATGAGCCCCATGGCGGCGTGGCGCAGTCCACCTTGTCCGGGGAGGCCGCCTCCGGCCGGTTTTCCCCGCCGCAAACGGTTGTATAAGGCCGCCCCGTGCAGCATACTGTTTGCCGCGTCGAAGAGGAGCAGCGCCAGCACTGCGGCCGCAAAAAGCACTTTGGCCGTGTCGGTGTACCAGGCAAACAGCACTTCTTCATATAGCCCGCGGTTCGCGGCCATAAAAATGCCGAAAAGGGCAAGCGCAGCAACCACAAAACCTGCCGCGGCGTTTCGGCGCATTGCCTTTATCAGGGCGGCGCGGCCCGCGGGGTCGTCCGGAATTTCGGGCAAGGGGGTGCCGGCCGGGGCCGAAAATATGCAGAGGAGCGCGCTGCGGGTGACAAAGCTCCACCCGCCGGCCTCATAGAGGGCTTTTAACTCTCTTGGCGCCGCGCCGCCCTCACCGTATGGCGGGGGGCCCGCCGGCTCGGCCTTATAGTCCAGTTTTTGGGGCTCCTCCCGCCGTAAGCGGCTGAAATATCTGCCGCGCCTCTCCAAAATCCACCCGTTTGCCGCCATGCCGGAATAAAACCTCTCGGCCTGTCCCGCGGCATATTCCACCGGGTGAAGCTTGAATTTTCTCTTCATGCAAACTCCTTCACAGGGCTCCGCCCCCGCTGTCGGGGGTGAAAATGGGCGTCCGGACGGCAGTCCGGACGCCCATACAAAATTGAGATTTACTTGCAGAACCGGTGGGTGACTTCGCCGAAGCGCTTGCAGCCCTTTTCGATGTCCTCCATCGTGGGGGCCGAGAAGTTGACGCGGAAAGCGCGGCCGGGGTTGTTCTCGGGGTCGTAGGAGAAGCCAAACGAGGGCACGACGCCCACATTGTGCTTGAGGCAGGCCTCGAAGACCTCCTTGCCGTCGACGCCTTCGGGCATGGTGACCCAGATGAACATGCCGCCCTCGGGGTTGGTGCGGGTGCAGGCGGGATGCAGATACTTGTCGAGGCACTCCTTCATGAAAGCGGCCTTTTTGCCGTAAATGGCGCGAATGGCGTTCAGGTGCTCCTCCCAGTCGAAGGCCTCAATGTAATTCGAAACGGTCATCTGGGACATGACGGTCGCCGTCGGGCGGTTGCCCTGGCAGTAGTTCATCTTGTTGAAGCAGCCCTTGTCGCAGCAGACAAAGCCGACGCGCAGGCCCGCCGCCATGACCTTGGAGTAGGAGCCTGCGTAAATGACACGGCCGTCAGTGTCGAAGCTCTTGATGCTGGGGACGTCCTCGCCCTCAAACCGGAGCTCGCCGTACGGGTCGTCCTCATAGATGAGAAGGTCGTACTTCTGGCAAATCTCATAAATTTTCCTGCGCTTTTCAAGCGAGTATGTGAGGCCGATGGGGTTGGAGAAAGTCGGGATGATGTAGAGGTATTTGCCGTTCGGATTGGCCTTGATTTTGGCCTCGAGGTCCTCGAGGTTCATGCCGTCCGGGTCGAGCTTGATGCCGATGGGCTTGACTCTCGCCGTCGCCATCGCGAGCAGCATGCCGGGGTAAGTGAACTCCTCGACAAACGCGCAGTCGCCCTCTTCGCAGAAAGTCTGCGGCATGAGGTCGAGGGCGGGGCCGGAGCCCGGCGTGATGAAGACGTCGTTTTTCTCAACGTCAATGCCCTTGTAGCTCTTGAGACGCGCCTTAATCTGGTCCCGGAACTTGTCGACGCCCGTGGTCGTGCCGTACTGCAAGGCGGCTCTGCATCCTTCGGGGGTCTCAAAGACCTTCATGTTCATCTCTTTGATGCGCTCAATCGGGAAGCTCTCATAGGCGGGGTTTCCGATGGAGAGCATGACAAAATCCGGCTTTCCGGCCGCGTACTCGCCGATCATGCGAATGGCGGAAAGCGAGGCGCCCTCCACGCGCTTGGCAAACTTGAACTCCACTTTTTTCTCCTCCTTATTGATACATTAGGGTATATGTGTAGTAGATTGCGAACAAGACCGTCAGGATGCCCAAGGCGACAAGGCCGTAGTACATGGCGACCGAGGGGGACTTGATGAAAATGGCGCCGATGACCGCCACGGCCGCGGCGGCGATATAGGCCGGCAGGCATTTGGTTTTGGCGCTCTCGGCAAAGAGCCGCACTTTTTTCCCAAAGAGCCTCGCCTCGCCTTTTCCCTTGGCGGCGGAGTAAAAGAGCGCAGCGCCAAGTACGCCCACGGCGATGAGAATGCCGCCGTAGAGGGTCTGATAGCGGCTCAGCAGCTCCATGAGCATGAAGCGGTCAAACACATAGAGCAGGCAGCAGGCGCCGGCAAGATAGGACGCCACCGAGAAAAAGGCATACCCAAACACATATTTGATGATATAGAGGACGCAGGTGGCCGGCAGCATGACAAAGAGCAGCTTGACGGCGTCGTTGTAGTAATATTTCATGAAAAGTCCGCCGAAAAAGGCCACTGCCGACAAAAACAGCGCGGCGCCCGGCGTGACGAGCATGCGCTCACAGTCCTTGTCCCTGGAGGAGACGGCCCAGCCGAGCGACGCGGCAAGGCAAAGTCCGGACATTATCACGATGCCCTTTACAATGCGGTTGAATGTCGTTATTCCGGTAAAGGAGCTGACCATGCGGTAGAGAAAGGTCAGGGCCAGCACCGCGAGCAGCGTCATCACAAGGTAAAGGGCGATGCGGCTCGCAACGGCTTCATCCTGCTTTCTCTTCAGCTCCCGCTTTGAATTCTTGGCGTTCAAAGGCTACACTCCTAAAAATGAGGTATTAGGGGAATTTCAAGTTTGCGTAACGCGGCGTCCGACAGGTCAGCCGCCCGTAGGAAATATCATCGTACTACCTTGAATGGGGTTCAAGAGGCTGGTCACTCGCCCGTCAGAAACGACACAATGGCAATGGCCGCGGGGCCGGCGGTCTCGGTGCGCAGAATTCTCGGCCCCAGCGTGACGGCGGGAATGCCTGCCGCCTGTGCCGCGGCTGCTTCCTCGGGTGCGATGCCCCCTTCGGGCCCGACCAGCAGGGCGCAGCCGCCCCTCGGGTCAAAGGCCGACAGCTTACGCAGGCACTCCCCCTCGTAGAGCAAAACGGGACAGGGGAAGCTCGCCATACGCCGCAGCGCCTCGTCAAAGGTCGCGCAGTCGTCCACCGGGGGAATGCGCCCCCTGCCCGACTGCATGGCGGCCTCGCGGGCAATCTGGTTCCACCTGGCCGTCTTCTTTTTGAGGGCCGCCCCTTCGGGGCGGGAAATGCACCGCTGAGACAGCACCGGCACAATGCGGGTGGCGCCCAGCTCCACGGATTTTTGGACGATCTCGTCCATTTTATCCCCTTTGGGAAGACATTGGAAAAGGGTGACGGCGCAGGGGGGCTCCCCAACCGACGGCCGGGCGCCGACCACTTTCAGCTGCACCTCTCCGGCCGATACGCCGGTGCAGACGCAGTCGTAATCGCAGCCGTGCCCGTCGCAGAGCGTGACGGCCTCGCCCGCCCTCAGCCGCAGCGATGCGGCCGCGTGGCGACCGTCCTCCCCCGTCAGCGAAAAGACGCCCGACGGCTTTTCATTCACAAAAAATCTCGGCACGGTCTCCCCACACTTTCGGCCTATTATATCACTGCAATGTGTATTTTACAAGGAGGAATCGTGACCCTCCCGCAGGAAAACGAGGGCCGACCAGCCGCCCTGCGAGGCTGTGCGGCATGGCGCAAGGCCGCATTCGGAGAGCCCCTGCGCCACTTCGTGCGCCCGCTCCTCCAAAATGCCCGAGACGACAAGGGTTCCGCCCGACCGCAGCGCCGCCGCAAGCTCGCGGCGCATGCCGAGAATGACGTCGGCCACGATGTTGGCCAGCACAATGTCATACTCGCCGCCGATTTTTTCGGCGAGGGCGTCGTCGCCGGTCACGTCCCCCGAAAGCAGCAGCAGGCGGCCGGCCTCAATGCCGTTTTTGCGGGCGTTCTCCCCCGCCGTTTTGACGGCGTTTTCGTCGATGTCGACCATGGTCACCCGGTCCGCCCCCAAAAGAACCGCCGCAATGCCGAGAATGCCGGAGCCGCAGCCCATGTCGAGCACTTTTGCGCCATGGGCCGGCAGCCCTTCAAGCTCAGTCAGGCAGAGCTGCGTCGTGTGGTGGGCGCCGGTGCCAAAAGACGAGGCGGGGTCGATTTCGAGGATGACGCGGCCCGCGGCGTCCTCCACCTCCTCCCAGGAGGGTTTGATGAGCAGCTTCTCCCCCACCGTGAGGGGCTTGAAATACTGTTTCCAGTTGTCGGCCCAGTCCTCTTCGGCGACCGTGTTCATTTTCAGGGTCAGGGGGCCCCAGACCCCCTCGGCGCTGAGCTCAATAAGTTTTTGCCGGACGAGGGAGAGCAGGGCGTCGCCCTGCTCCCCCTCCGGGATATAACACGTGACGGACGGCAGGGCGTCTCTCAGCGCCATGAGGTCCTCTTCGACATAATCCCAATGGGTCTGGGTGCCGGCCAGAAACTCCTCGAAGTCCCGGGGGTCGCAGACGGTGCACCCCGCCACCCCCGCCGCCGTCAGCATGCCGGTCAGCATTTCGAGCCCGGCAAAATTCGTTTCAATGGTCAGCTCGCGGTACTCCATCACTTGAGCCCCACAATGACCCGCACGACGCCGCCCTCGTCGACTGTGCGGTCGACATAGATT